>NZ_JBIVVI010000475.1:0-6377 GCF_044757675.1 Kitasatospora sp. NPDC091257 | reverse complement strand
CCCCCTCCGTCGTCGTCTCCCCCGCGCCGGCTCAGGGCGTCCGGAAGACCCACAGCTTGGCCAGCACGAACCGGACCACCGTGGCGAGGCCGTTGGCCACCACCAGCCCGGCCACCTCGACCGTCCGGGAGGCGTGCGGCACCGCCACGTCCAGCAGCGCCAGGGCGCCGCTGGACAGGCCCAGCCCGATCAGGAACGCGACCGCGCCCTGCAGTTGGTGGCGCACCGCGCCGTCCGAGCCGGTGATGCCGAAGGTGAAGCGGCGGTTGGCGGCGGTGTTGGCCACCGCGCTGACCGCCAGCGCGATCAGGTTGGCCACCTGCGGCGAGGTCACCAGCCGCAGCAGCACGAACAGCGCCAGGCAGAAGACGGTGCTCAGCACCCCGATCACCAGGAAGGACGGCAGCAGCCGGCGGACCGGCCGGGGTGCCTCGGCGGGCTCCTCGCGCTCGTCCCGGGCCGTGGGGAGGCTCTCGTTCACGCGCCCGCACCGTACCGGTCCGGCTCCTCGGCCGAGTCGTAGCCGACGAAGTACGCGGGCCGCGCCTGGACCGCCGAGTAGATCCGGCCGACGTACTCGCCCAGCAGGCCGACACAGACCAGCTGCACGGCGCCGATGAAGAGCATCCCTATGAACAGCGAGGACCAGCCGGGCACGGTGGAGCCGACGGCGTACGCGATCGTGGTGTAGAGCGCCAGCAGGATGCAGACCAGGAAGCTGAACAGCCCGAGCCAGGTGGCCAGTCGCAGCGGGGCGGCGGAGAAGTTGGTGACGCTGTCGAACGCGAGCCGGACCATCTTGGACAGCGGGTAGTGGCTGCTCCCCGCGATCCGCTCCTCGCGGACGTAGACCACCTCGCCGCTGGGGAAGCCCAGCCAGGGCACCAGCAGCCGGTAGACCGGCTGGTGCTCGGGCATCGCCTTGAGCGCGTCCACGGCCGCCCGGCTGAGCAGCCGGAAGTCGCCGGCCTGGTTGGGCATCCGCTTGCCGACCAGTCGGCGCATCAGCCGGTAGTACCCGCCGGCGGTGTGCCGCTTGAAGAAGGTGTCGGTGCCACGGTCGCCGCGCACGCCGTAGACGATGTCCAGGTTCTGCTCGCGGGCGAGCGCCAGCATCTCGGGGATCTTCTCCGGCGGGTCCTGGAGGTCGGCGTCGATGGAGACCACGTAGTCGCCGAAGGCGCGGTGGAGGCCGGCGGTGAGGGCGGCCTGGTGCCCGGAGTTGCGGGCGAAGCGGACGATGCGGAACTCCGGCCAGTCCTGGCGGATCTTCTGCATCAGCACCGGGGTGACATCGGTGCTGCCGTCGTCGACGCCGACCACCTCGTAGCTCACGTCGAGCCCGTCGAGGATCGGCCGCAGCCGTTCGACGGTCAGCGGGAGCGCCTCCTGCTCGTTGTAGATAGGCATCACGACCGACAACAGCGGTGCCGTTGACATGCGTTGGTCCCACTTTCCACGACGGCCGGGCTGGATGTCGCCCGACCTTAACAGTCTGCGATGAGCGGCCGGTGAAAGGCGGCGCGCTCCGGTGAACCGCTGCTGAGACGCCGAAGGGCCCCGCGCACCGTGCGGTGCGCGGGGCCCTTCGGACTGAGCCTGTACGAGGCAGGCAGGTCAGACCGTCAGACTACTTGATGATCTTGGTGACCTGGCCGGCGCCGACGGTGCGGCCACCCTCACGGATGGCGAACTTCAGGCCCTCCTCCATGGCGATCGGCTGGATCAGCGCGACCGTCATGGCGGTGTTGTCGCCCGGCATGACCATCTCGGTGCCCTCGGGGAGGGTCACGACGCCGGTCACGTCCGTGGTACGGAAGTAGAACTGCGGGCGGTAGTTGTTGAAGAACGGGGTGTGGCGGCCACCCTCGTCCTTCGACAGGATGTAGGACTGGGCCTCGAAGTCGGTGTGCGGGGTAACCGAACCCGGCTTGATGATGACCTGGCCGCGCTCGACGTCCTCGCGCTTGATGCCACGGAGCAGCAGACCGACGTTCTCACCGGCCTGGCCCTCGTCGAGCAGCTTGCGGAACATCTCGATGCCGGTGACCGTGGTGGTGGTCTTGGTCTCCTTGATGCCGATGATGTCGACAGTCTCGTTGACCTTGAGGATGCCACGCTCGATACGGCCGGTGACGACGGTGCCACGACCGGTGATCGTGAAGACGTCCTCGATCGGCATCAGGAACGGCTGGTCCACGGCGCGGGCCGGGGTCGGGATGGCCTCGTCGACCGCGTGCATCAGGCCGAGGAGCTTCTCGCCCCACTCCTTGTCGCCCTCCAGCGCCTTCAGCGCGGAGACGCGGACGACCGGCAGGTCGTCGCCCGGGAACTCGTACTCGGAGAGCAGCTCGCGGACCTCGAGCTCGACGAGCTCCAGGATCTCCTCGTCGTCCACCATGTCGGCCTTGTTCAGGGCGACGACGATGTACGGAACGCCGACCTGGCGGGCCAGGAGGACGTGCTCCTTGGTCTGCGGCATCGGGCCGTCGGTGGCGGCGACCACGAGGATGGCGCCGTCCATCTGGGCGGCACCGGTGATCATGTTCTTGATGTAGTCGGCGTGACCCGGGCAGTCGACGTGGGCGTAGTGGCGCGCCTCGGTCTGGTACTCGACGTGCGCGATGGAGATGGTGATACCGCGCTGCCGCTCCTCCGGCGCCTTGTCGATCTGGTCGAACGGCGTGAAGGGGTTGATCTCCGGGTACGCGTCGTGCAGCACCTTGGTGATGGCCGCGGTCAGCGTGGTCTTACCGTGGTCGATGTGACCGATGGTGCCGATGTTGACGTGGGGCTTCGTCCGCTCGAACTTCGCCTTCGCCACTGAGTCCTCCTGAGGACAGTTCCTGTACGCCGTGCTGACGCCAGTTGGTCTTTGATCGGTTTTGGTGCGGGTTGTCCGGAGGACATCCCGTGCCGTCCCGCTGGTGGGGGGGCCGGAGGCTCCCGGGAGGATCCGACCGGATCCTCCCGGGTTGCCTCCGAATAGCCTAAGGCTTCGCTATCGTCCCGATTATCGGGACGTCACTCGCCCTTGGCCTTGGCGATGATGTCGTCCGCCACGTTCTTCGGAACCTCGGCGTACGAGTCGAACTGCATCGAGTAGCTCGCGCGACCAGAGGTCTTGCTGCGCAGGTCACCGACGTAGCCGAACATCTCGGAGAGGGGCACCAGCGCCGTGACGACGCGGGCACCGTGACGCTCGTCCATGGACCGGATCTGGCCACGGCGAGAGTTGATGTCGCCGATCACGTCGCCCATGTAGTCCTCGGGCGTGGTGACCTCGACGGCCATCATCGGCTCGAGGAGGACCGGCTTGGCCTTCCGCGCGCCTTCCTTGAACGCCATCGAACCGGCGATCTTGAACGCGAGCTCGGAGGAGTCGACGTCGTGCGCCTGACCGTCGAGCAGGCTCACGCGGACACCCTGCAGCGGGTAGCCGGCGAGGATGCCGAACTCCATGGCCTCCTGGCAACCGGCGTCGACCGACGGGATGTACTCGCGCGGAACGCGGCCACCGGTGACCTTGTTGACGAACTCGTAGCCCTCGGCCTGCTCGAGCGGCTCGATCGCGATCTGCACCTTGGCGAACTGACCGGAACCACCGGTCTGCTTCTTGTGGGTGTAGTCGATGCGCTCGACCGCCTGGCGGATGGTCTCGCGGTACGCGACCTGCGGCTTGCCGACGTTGGCCTCGACCTTGAACTCACGGCGCATACGGTCGACCAGCACCTCGAGGTGCAGCTCGCCCATACCCGCGATGATGGTCTGGCCGGTCTCCTCGTCCGTGTTGACCTGGAAGGACGGGTCCTCCTCGGCGAGACGCTGGATGGCAACGCCCAGCTTCTCCTGGTCACCCTTGGACTTGGGCTCGATCGCGACGCGGATGACCGGGGCCGGGAAGTCCATGGACTCCAGGATGACCGGGTTCTTCTCGTCGGACAGCGTCTCACCGGTGGTGGTCTGCTTCAGGCCCATGACGGCGATGATGTCGCCGGCGCCCACCGAGTCGATCTCCTCACGCTTGTTCGCGTGCATGCGGTAGATCTTGCCGATGCGCTCCTTCTTGCCCTTGACGGCGTTCAGCACCGAGGTGCCGGACTCCAGGCGGCCCGAGTAGACCCGGACGAAGGTGAGCTTGCCGAGGTGCGGGTCCGACATGATCTTGAACGCGAGCGCGGCGAGCGGCTCGTCGTCCGAGGCCTTGCGGGAGATCTTGACCGTGTCGTCACCGGGCTTGGTGCCCTCGATGGACTCGATGTCCAGCGGCGACGGCAGGTACTTGACGACCGCGTCGAGCAGGGGCTGAACGCCCTTGTTCTTGAAGGCGGTACCGCAGAAGATCGGGGTGAAGTCCGAGTTCAGGGTGCCCTTGCGGATCGCGTCCTGCAGCAGCTCGACCGGGATCTCCTCGCCCTCCAGGGCGAGCTCCATGATCTCGTCGCTGACGTTCGAGACCGTGTCGATGAGCGCCTCGCGGTACTCCTCGGCCTGCTCCTGCAGGTCGGCCGGGATGTCGACGACGTCGTACATCTCGCCCTTGGCGGCCTCGGCGGACCAGACCAGCGCCTTCATGCGGACCAGGTCGACAACGCCCTGGAAGTCCGACTCGGCACCGATCGGCAGCTGCATGACCAGCGGGGTGGCGCCGAGGCGGTCCACGATGGTCTTGACGCAGAAGAAGAAGTTCGCGCCCGTGCGGTCCAGCTTGTTGATGAAGCAGATGCGCGGGACGCCGTAGCGGTCAGCCTGCCGCCACACGGTCTCGGACTGGGGCTCGACACCGGCGACACCGTCGAACACCGTCACGGCACCGTCGAGGACGCGCAGCGAACGCTCCACCTCGACGGTGAAGTCGACGTGGCCCGGGGTGTCGATGATGTTGATGGTGTTGTCGACGTCGTCAACGGTCCAGTGACAGGTCGTCGCGGCCGACGTGATCGTGATGCCGCGCTCCTGCTCCTGCTCCATCCAGTCCATGGTGGCAGCGCCATCGTGGACCTCACCGATCTTGTACGAGACACCGGTGTAGAACAGGATCCGCTCGGTGGTGGTGGTCTTGCCCGCGTCGATGTGCGCCATGATCCCGATGTTGCGGACCCTGGCGAGGTCAAGGGAGGTTGCAGCCATGGTGGCTCGTTCTCTCTCTGTCTAGTGACGGGGTAGGGACTACCAGCGGTAGTGCGCGAAGGCCTTGTTGGACTCGGCCATCTTGTGGGTGTCCTCACGACGCTTCACGGAAGCGCCCAGGCCGTTGCTGGCGTCGAGGATCTCGTTCATCAGGCGCTCGGTCATGGTCTTCTCGCGACGGGCGCGGGAGTAACCGACCATCCAGCGCAGCGCCAGGGTGCTGGCGCGGCCCGGACGGACCTCGACCGGAACCTGGTAGGTCGCGCCACCGACACGGCGGGACTTGACCTCGAGAGCCGGCTTGACGTTCTCCAGCGCGCGCTTCAGCGTGACGACCGGGTCCGAGCCGGTCTTCTCACGGACGCCCTCGAGGGCGCCGTAGACGATCCGCTCGGCGGTGGAGCGCTTGCCGTGCAGCAGGATCTTGTTGACCAGCTGGGTGACGACCGGGGAGCCGTAAACCGGGTCGATGATGACCGGGCGCTTCGGGGCGGGGCCCTTACGAGGCATTCTTACTTCTCCTTCTTGGCGCCGTAGCGGCTGCGGGCCTGCTTGCGGTTCTTGACACCCTGGGTGTCGAGCGAACCGCGGATGATCTTGTAGCGGACACCAGGAAGGTCCTTCACACGACCACCGCGCACCAGCACGATGGAGTGCTCCTGCAGGTTGTGGCCCTCGCCCGGGATGTAAGCGGTGACCTCGATCCCGCTGGTGAGGCGCACACGGGCGACCTTGCGGAGAGCCGAGTTCGGCTTCTTCGGGGTGGTCGTGTACACACGCGTGCAGACCCCACGGCGCTGCGGGGAACCCTTCAGCGCGGGAGTCTTGTTCTTCTCGACCTTGTCCTGCCGGCCCTTTCGGACCAGCTGCTGGATCGTAGGCACCGTTTCTCCGTTTTCTGTGTGCCAAGGCTTGGTGGAACTAACCTGCGATGTCTCCCTCGCACACGGCCCCGTGGTCGACCCACGCGGTCGGGTGTGTTGGGCTTGTTACGACACGGAATCCCATGGCTGCTGTACAGCGACGGCGCTCTACGCGCGGCGCGCTGGGAAGCGCTCCGGCTCGGCGCGGCGACCGGTGTGCATGCACGCACAAGGACCCGGGGACACCCCAGGCACAAGGTCAGAGCGTACCTAGCGCATCGGGCTCGGTCAAAACAAATGCAACGCCGCAGGTCGCGGGGCTTGCACCGAAAGCGGGCCGGGAACCGGGCCGGGGCGGGGCTCCCTACCACAACCGGGCAGCCC
>NZ_JBIVVI010000474.1:0-6392 GCF_044757675.1 Kitasatospora sp. NPDC091257 | reverse complement strand
GAGTCGCGCAGCAGGAAGCCCAGCGCGCAGGCCGCGCGCGGCTCGGGCGGCTGTGCGGACGCCCGGTGCGTCGGGGCGGGCCGGTGGCGGCCTGCCATCACTGTGGTGCGAGCCCGTCGATCAGGGCGAGGGCGTCCTCGACCGATCCCGCCGGGTCGATCACCGGACAGAGGACCCCGCGGACAGTGCGGGTGGCGTCCAGTACGAGGGTGAGCCGCCAGAGCCGGTCGACGCCCGCCGCCCGGAAGGTGGGCAGGCGCAGCGCGGCGGTCGGCCGGACTTCGCCGTCGGAGAGCAGCGGGAAGGGGAGGCGGGCGTGCTCGGCGAACGCGGACAGCTGGTCCGGGCGTTGGGTGCTGACGCCGTGGGCCCGGGCGTCGCGGGCGGTGAACTCGGCCGCGCGGTCGCGGTAGGTGCCGGACTCCAGGGTGCAGCCGGCCGCGCCGGGGATCTCCCCCCACCCGGGCGGGTGGTCCGGGCCGCCGGAGGCGTGGGCGCCGGGGTGGCAGTAGAGCACCGTCCAGGTGGCGCCGGGCGCCACGGGGCCGGTCGACTCGCCTGTGGCGGCGGGGAGTTCCAGCTCGGGCAGCCGGTGGCCGGTCAGGCCGTGCACACGGCGGGCCGCTTCTCCAGCACCCCGGCGGCGACCAACGCCTTGAGGCGCTCGGTGAGGACGCGGCGGCTGACGCCCAGTCCGGTGCAGTGGACAGGTTGCGACAGAAGGGGTGGGCCCGATGGTGGATGTGACGACGCGGACAGCGGTCGCGGCGGACCGGGGAGCGGAGCACGAGGCGCGACGCCGGACTTCGGCAGGAGTGTTCTGGCGCTACTGGACGGGATCGCTGGTCAGCCGGCTCGGGGACCAGGTGACCAGTGTCGCCCTGCCGTTGATCGCCGTGCTCACCCTGCACGCGACGGCCTGGCAGGTCGGCCTGATCACCGGCGCCGGGTACCTGGCGTGGCTGCTGGTCGGACTGCCGGCCGGCGTCCTGGTCCACCGGCTCCCGCTGCGCGGCACTCAGGTGGTGATGGACCTGGTGCGCGGGCTGGCCGTGGCCTCGGTTCCGGTGGCGGCCGCGCTGGGCGGCCTCGGCCTGCCGCACCTGGTGGCGGTCGCGCTGCTGGTCGGGCTGGCGAGCGTGGTCTTCGACGTCGGCAACTCCACCTTCCTGCCCTCCATCGTCCCCAGGGAGGAGCTGACCGCCCGCAACAGCCTGCTCTCCGGCAGCAGCGCCGCGACCGAGCTGGCCGGCCCCTCGCTCGGCGGGGTGCTGGTCCAACTCGTCGGCGGCGCGGCCGCGATGGTGCTGGACGCGGTCAGCTACCTGGTCTCGGCGGCCCTGCTGCGCAGCCTGCCGCGCGCGGAACGGTCCGCCGTCGCCCGCCCGGCCGGCGCGGGGATGCGGGAACAGATCCGCGAGGGCTGGCACTTCGTCACCCGGCACCCGGTGATCGGGCCGTGCGCCGCCGACGCCACCGCGGTCAACTTCGTCGCCGGCGGGCTGATGACGCTCACCCCGGTGTTCCTGGTCGACACCCTCGACGCGCCGGCCGCCGCCGTCGGCGCCCTGATGGCCACCGGCGGTCTGGGCAGCCTGATCGGCGCCGCCCTCACACCCCGGGTGGTCTCCCGGATCGGCAGCGGCGGCGCCCTGCGGAGGGCGGCGCTGATCGCCGCGCTCTTCACCTTCCTGCTCCCGGCGGCCGGCTCCGGCTGGGCGGCGCTCGTGTTCGCCGTCGGCAACGCGGGCTTCTCGGCGGGAGTGGTGGTCACCAGCATCGTCACCCGCACCCACCGGCAGACCCACACCCCGCCGGAGCTGCTCCCCAGGGTGATGGCCACCGTCCGGTTCGTCTCCTGGGGCGCCATCCCGGTCGGCGCGGTCCTGGCCGGTGCCGCCTCCACGGCCTGGGGCCCGCGCACGGCGCTGCTCCTGCTGGCGGTGTGCAGCCTGGCCGGCCCGGCGATCCTGCTGGCCGGTTCGATCCGCCGGGTGCGCGACCTCGCCTGACGCCGGTCGCCCGCCGCCGCCCCGGGCGCCGTTCGGTCGAACGGCAAGGCCCGGGGGAGCGGCGAGCGGGGAAGCCGAGGGGCAGCGGCGGGCGACCGGCCTCTCCCGGGCCTCGCACGACTGTCGGACGGGTGGACGAGAATGGCAATATGCCGTCGACGCGGAGGGCGGTGCCACCGATCCGCTCGGTGGCACCGCCCTGGCCGGTGTCAGCCGACGGCGACTCCGTCGGCGCCCAGGCCGGCCGCGTTGCCGACGGCCTTCAGCGCATCCGCCGAGGAGGCGGCGCGGCACGCCATCTCCACGGCGTGGAAGCCGACTTCGGGTCCGACCCGGTCGGCGGGGCCGCCGGGTGCGTCGCGGAAGACGGCGACCTCGCCCGGGAGCAGCTCCGAGCGGAGCAGGCTCGCCAGGCCGGCCCGGCCGCTCAGGCTCAGCTTGCGGTAGATGCGCGTCAGGTGCTGTTCCACCGTGCTGACGGTGATCCAGAGCTTGTCGCTGATCTCCCGGTTGCTGTCGCCCTCGGCCGCCAGTTTCGCCACCCGGAGCTCGGCCCGGCTGAGGCCGGTGAGCAGCGAGCCCACCGCCCCGCCCGGGGTGGTCGCCGGGGGCGGTCCCAGCGGGAGTGCCGGCTCGTCGTCCTCGCGCGGGCCGTCCTCGGCGGGGCGGCGGTCGCCGCAGTCCCCGAGCCCGGCGTCGGTGTGCGGGTCCGCGCGCGGTTCCTCGTCGGGCCCGAACCCGTCGCCGACGGACCGCCCGTGTTCCACGGCCGGGGCGAATCCGGCCCGGATCCGCTGGGTCCCCGCCTCCGTCCGGGCCGGTTCGAGCCGGTCGCCGGGCGTCCGCAGGCGGTCGACGGCCTCCTGCAGCAGGGCGGCCTTCTCCCGGCCCCCGTCGTGGTCGGCCAGGATCCGGAGCAGGGCGCCGCGGGTGCGGTCGTCCAGGGACGGTTCCTGCAGCTGGCTGGCCGCCAGGTCCCGGGCGGTGACCGGGTCACCGGCCTGGAAGGTGGCCTCGACCAGGCTGGCGGTCAGCGGGATCAGGGCGGGGATGTCCAGTTGCCAGACCCTGAGCCGACGGGCGCAGGTCCGGAGGTCGTCGAGCGCCTCCGTGGTCCGACCGGCCGCCAGGGCGAGCCGGCCGCGGGCGTGCAGGTAGCGGATGCCCATCACGGTCTCGAACATGGCGCTCGGGACCTCCCGGCCGGCCTCCTTGGCGGCGTCGTCCGTCCGGCCCAGTGCGAGGTGGGCCTGGATGAGCACCGACAGCGGATAGCCGATCGACACCCCCCAGTTCTCCTCGCCCGCCAACGACAGGGCGTCCGAGGCGAGTTCGGCGGCGGCCTCGGGATCCCCGTCGCGCAGGCACACGTCGGCCCGGGCCGCCTTGAGCTGGGCCAGCCAGGTGGTCGCACCCCGACGGGTGGCGTGGCCGATCAGCTCGTCGCACCAGAGCAGGGCCCGGCCGGGCTGGTCCCCGTCGGCGAGGGCGAGGATCGCCGTGGTGATCGCTTCCAGCGGCATCCCGTCCACCCGGCAGGAGGACAGGACGCGTTCGGCGAGCGAGGCGCTCTCCGCGTCGCCGCCCCGGGCCCAGACCCGGGAGAAGACCCCGATCGCCTCCGCTGCCGCGGGCAGGCAGGTGCCCCCGCCCCCGGTGCCGCAGAGCTCGTCGAGGTTCCAGGACCGGGTGAAGGACGGGCCGAAGAACCAGTGGAAGACGTGCAGGAGTTCGACGCCGTCCTCGTGCCCGAGGGTGAGGTGCGTGCGCTTCGCCTCCGCGAGGACGGTGGACACGGTGGTGAGGTCTCCCCGCCACAGCAGCGCCCGGATCAGTGCGACGACGTCCTTGCCGGTGAGCTTGCCCTCCACCAGGGCCTCGCGCAGCGCGCTGGTGTGCGGGGCGACCGCGCTGGGGTTGGTCTGCCAGGTGGAGTGGACGTACGTGCGCAGGGTGGCCAGGTGCTGGTCGTCGTTGGCCGCGGCCAGCGCCAGGTTGAGGTAGAGGTGTGCGGTCGAGGTCTTCCCCTCGGCCAGCTCCTGCTCCGCGGCGTCGGTGAGGATCGGTACGGTCCAGTCGCCGTCGGCCTCGCCCGCGGCGACGATCTGGGCGGCGATGACCGTGGTGGCCATGCCCAGGTCGCGCCGGAGCTTCGTCGCCCGGGTGTACAGCGTGGTCTGCTCGGTGCGCGAGAGCGAGGCGAGGACGGCGGCCGCGACGTTCGGGTGACGGAACTCGTCGCCGGCGGTCAGGCCGGCGTTGGTGAGGATCTCCAACGCGTGCCCGACGCACCGCTGGTCGAGGTCGAGCAGCCGGCCGAGCAGCGCCGGGGAGGCGTGCTCGCGCAGGACGGCCATGCCGCTGGCGACCGCGAGGATCTGCGGTTCCCAGCGGTAGAGGCAGGCCAGGACGGCCATTTCGAAGGACCGGCCGACGCGCGGCAGGTCGTCGGGCCGGGCCCGGTCGTGGGTGGCGTCGAGGTGGTTGTCCTCGATCAGGGCGTGGACCAGGATCGGGTTGCCCCCGCTCAGCCGGTGGACGGCCGGGGCGAGTCGCGGCGCGATCGCGTGGTCCGGGGTCCGCTCCAGGATGGTGCGGACGGTGTCCTCGGACATCGGCTTGAGCTGGACCCTGCTGTGCGGCGCGCGGGTCACCTCGGCGCGGAACAGCGGCAGCGTGGGCTGCGGCCGGTCCCACTCGTTGAGCACCATGAGCATGCGCTGGGGGCGCATGCGGCGCTGGAGGTAGAGCAGCGCCTGGAGCGAGGCGGTGTCCGCGAAGTGCACGTCGTCGATGCCGACCACCACGGACCGGCCCTCGCAGGCGCCCAGGAGGACGTTGCAGAGCCGACGGATGGTCTCGTTCTCGACGGCCTGCGGCCGTTCGAACCGGTGGTCGGGGCCCAGGTGGTCGCCGAACGCCTCCGCGACCAGGGCGGATATTTCCGCGGCGAGTTCGTTCGGCAGTTCGGCGCAGCGCAGCAACTGCTCGATGACCCCCATGGGGAGATCCCGTTCCGCCCGCGAACCGGTCGCCTGGAGGACCAGTGCTCCTTCTTTTGCCGCCAGCGCCGAGAAATCGTGCAGAAGTTGGGTCTTACCACTTCCCAGGGTTCCGCTGACGAGGACCACCCGACCGTTCCCGCAGGACAGTCCCTCGAACAGGTCCAGTAAATACTCCAACGCTTCATGCTGTTCGGCTCGAATCAGCAAGAATGCCTCCGAGTTGTTGTGTAAAAGCCTTGCATCCACCGCAACGGAAAGGCTGACTCCCCCGTTTTGCCTTGAGCCTCCATGACGTTGCGTGATCACTCAGATGCACGGTGTACACAGCGCGAGGGGAACGCCGGCGGGACCGAGAGCCCGGGTTTGCATCTACTTTCACCCTAGGCGAACTTCAACGGCGAACGCTAGGGACTCCGTTCAGCACCACACCAGTGACTTAAGCATCGTGCGTGTAGCGTGGTTTCAGGAGGTGTCGGATGTCGCGACCAGGGCAGTTCGGCCCGGAACCGGGCGGGGGACTGCCCGACCGCATCGCGGTCGGGCTGCTGACCGGGTCGTTCCCGCCGGAGCTGGTGGAGCGGGTGGTGGCCCGGTGCGGGCGGGAGGGGCAACGGAACCGCCTGCTGACGCCGAAGGTGACGGTCTACCTGGTCCTGGCGATGTGTCTGTTCCCGGGCCACGGCTACCAGGAGGTCGCCCGCAAGCTCGTCCGGGGACTGGCCTGGGCGGGGCGCTGCACAGCGCCGGGGCAGGTGCCCAGTACGGCGGCGATCTCGCGGGCCCGGGTGAAGCTGGGGGCGGAGCCGTTCAGGGAGCTGTTCGCCGAGGTCGTCCGGTCGGCGGCGGTCGAGGAGGCCGGGCAGGCCGGGCAGGTCGGGCAGGCCGGGCAGGTCGGGGGCGTCCGGTACCGGGGGCGGCGCCTGGTCGCCGTCGAGGGTGCGGCGATCGAGGTGCCGGACAGTGCCGAGAACGTGGCGTACTTCGGACCGCCGGAGCCCGGGGGCGGGTACCCGCGGGTGCGGCTGGCGGCCCTGGTCGAGTGCGGCACCGGCGCGGTCGCCGCGGCGGCCACCGGCCCGTCGGCGGCCGCCGTGCCGAACCTGGCCCGGGGCCTCTTCGACCGCCTCGGCGGCGGGGATCTGCTGCTCGCCGACCAGGGCGGGTTCGACGGTCCGGCGGTGTGGCGGGACGCCTCCGCCGGTGGGGCGGACCTGCTGTGGCGGGTCGGCCCGGACGCGGTGCTGCCGGTGCGTCAGCTGCTGGGCGACGGCTCGTTCCTGTCCGGGTTCGCCGCCGACGGGGGCGGTCGCGGCGGTGGCGGGTCGGGCCGGTCGGCGGGGTCCGCGGCGCCGGTGGTGCGAGTGGTCGAGGACCC
>NZ_JBIVVI010000473.1:0-6405 GCF_044757675.1 Kitasatospora sp. NPDC091257 | reverse complement strand
CACCCCGGCCGCGCATCCCCCGGCACCACGCCCCCGACGGGATCACGCGTGCACGGTCGTCCCGCAGGCGAAGGAGACCATCGGCAGGAAGCCGTGGCTCCGGACGTCCGCCTCGGCGACCGGGGAGGTGCAGAACCAGCCCTCCTGGCCGAACACGTTCCGCGGGACGATCGCGTTCGGATCGTGCAGGACCGCGTCCTCGCCCTGGTCGTCCGCGACACCGGAGGTCACGCACGGGCCCGCGTAGAAGGCACCCGGATCGCCGCCGTTCACAGCGCCGGACGCGAAGGCGGTCATCTCGTCGGAGGGTCGGCGGGGGCGGGGGCGGGGGCGGCCGCCGCTCGTAGAACGTTCTTCCAGCGGTGGCCCGCCGCATGTCCGTCCTACGTCCGCCGGCCACCCGGGAGGGCGCGGCCGTCGCACGATCGACTCGCGGGACCGTCCGGGTGGAGGCTCCTGGTGCCGCACCGGGTGTCCCCGGTCAGCCGGCGAGTTCCCTCGGACGGCGCGAGTCGCGCTCGTAGTCCGGCAGTTCGACGCTGCTGACCCGCTTTCCCAGCTCCAGCATCCGCTCCAGCGCCCAGCGCCGGTTGAGCAGCGCGTTGCGGAACCGCAGGCCCGCGGCCGTGCGCGGGGCGAGGAACGGCCCGGTCCGGTCCCCGCCCTTCTGGCAGCCCTGCGCGTAGCCGCGCAGCAGCTGCTCGTACCGCCCGAAGGCGGCCTGGTGGTCGCCGCGCGCCCGGGCCAGCTCGCCCGCCAGGACGTACGCGGCCACCACCGCCGTGCCGGTGCCCATGCCGCCGATGGTCGCCCCGCAGGCGGCGTCGCCGATCAGGGCGATCCGGCCGGTCGACCAGGCGGGCACGTCGGCGCGGCTGATCGAGTCGAAGTACAGCTCGGGGGCGGCGTCCAGGCTCTCCAGCAGCTGCGGCACCCGCCAGCCGAGGCCCGTGAAGGCGGCCCGGACCAGCGCCTTCTGCCGCGCCGGGTCGTGGCGGTCGTGGCGCAGCTCGGGCGAGGCGAAGAGGCAGAACGCGCCGGCCCGGCCCGGGTCGCGGTGGGCGGCACCGACGGACATCAGCCGGCCGGGGACGTTGAGGCCGACCGCGCCCGTCGGCAGCCCGAGGTCGTTGGGCAGCTGCCAGGTGGCCGCGTAGTAGCCGAGGTGGCGGACGTAGCGCCGTTCGGGGCCGAAGGCGAGCCGGCGGACGGTGGAGTGCAGCCCGTCGGCGCCGATCACCAGGTCGAACTCGCGTGGCGCCGCGTGCCGGAAGGTGACCCGGACTCCGCTCGGGCTCTCCTCCAGTGCGGTGACCGAGTCGCCGAAGACGTACTCGGCGCGGGCGCTGCTGTGCCGGTGGAGCAGTTGGGCGAGTTCCCCGCGCGGGACCTCCAGGTCGCCGCCGGCGAATTCGGCGGGCAGGTGCAGCAGCCGGCGCCCGTCGGGGCCCACGAAGGTCATCGGGCTGCCGCCGGTGCCGAGCGTGCGCAGTTCCTCCAGGACTCCCATCCGCTCCAGCACGGTCAGGTGGGTACGGCCGCGGAAGTCGACGTCCTGGCCGCCGTCGCGCAGTGCGGGGGCCAGCTCGACGACGGTCACCTCGAAGCCGTACCGGCCCAGCCAGTGGGCCAGCGCGGGGCCGGCGATGCTCGCGCCCGAGATCAGGACCTTGGTGCTCATGGAAACCACTCCGTCCGGGAATCAGAAAACTGTGTCTCGCGGACACTGTTTGTTGCTGTGTACGGTAGACACAGTTGGCCTGGAAGGACAACCCCCCAGGCCGCGGCCCAGGACGGAGCGGATGATGGCCGAGGCGGCGAACGACACGGTGCGACTGCTCTGGGGGCCGCCGGCCAGACCCACCCGGGGGCCGAAGCCGGCCCTGAGCCTGGAGCGGATCGCCGCGGCCGGGGTCGAGGTCGCCGACGCGGAGGGGCTCGCCGCGGTCTCCATGCAGAAGGTGGCCGGACTGCTCGACTTCACCAAGATGTCGCTCTACCGCTACGTCCCCGGCAAGGCCGAACTGATCGCCCTGATGGTCGAGTCGGCCGTCGAAGCGCCCCCGCACGCCTCGGAGGGTGCCGACTGGCGGGATCAACTCACCGCCTGGGCACATCACTTGGCCGAGTCCTTCGCCCGCCACCCGTGGCTGCTGGACGCCACCGTCGGCGCGCGGGTCATCGGCCCGAAGGAACTCGCCTGGCTGGAAAGGGTGGTGACGGCACTCGACGGCCACGGGCTGACCGGCCCCGAACGGATGGACGCCGCCGTCCTGCTCACCGGGCACGTGCGCGGGATCGCCGCGCAGGCCCGCGCCGCCGGGCCGGCCGCCACCCCCGAGGCCGAACTCCTCGCCGCCCTCGGCACCGTGGTCCAGGAGCACGCCGACCGCTTCCCCGCGGTCGCCGCCGCCATGGCCGACCCGGGCGGCCGCGACCAGGCGCTGGAGTTCGGCCTGGAGCGCATCCTGGACGGACTGGCCGCCCTGATCGAGCGCCGCGCGGACACCGCCTGACCCGCGGGGCCTCCCCGGACCGCCGGGCCGCCTCCCCGCCCGGCGGTGGCACCCGGAAAATCGCTCGGAGCGCCGACGGTCGCTCGCTGGGATCGCACCCCATGGCGATGTTCGTACACCTGACCGCCGCGGCGAACGCGCCGCGCATCCGCCGCGCCGGGATCCGCGCCGACAGCCGGGGCCAGGGCGGCGCGCGCGGGGTGTACTGCTTCCCCGTGCTGCCCTCGTACACACTGACCCACCAGTGGCTGCGCGAGCTGGCCCGGTTCGGCCCCAAGGGCGCACTGGTCGCGGTGCACCTCCGGCTGGACGACGAGCAGGAGGTCCTGGCCGGCCACTACCGCGACCGGGCCCGGGGCGTCCAGCAGCCGCTGCGCGCGGCCGAGGCGGTCCGGCGGATCGGCGCACTGGCCGACCCGCGCGGCTGGGAGGTGTTCCTGCCGCGCGCGGTGGGCGCCCGCGAGGTGCACCGGGTCCGCGCCGTGCCGCAGGTCACCGGCTGGCGCTACGTGCCGGGCGCCCACGGCACCCGGCCCTGCACCTGTCAGGGCTGCCGGATCTACGGCGAGTACGGCGGCCGCCGGCTGCGCGAGCGCCACCCGCACCCGCTGGACGGCCCGCCGCCGCCCGTGCCCGTGCTGCTCGCGCGGATCGCGGCGGCCGGCGAACCGGGCGACCCGGCCGAACTGCGCTCCGCGCTGCACTGGTTCGGACTGCGCCGGCGCGGCCCGGTGGACCGGCTCGCCCGGCTGGCCTCCCACCCGGCCCCGGAGGTGCGCGAGGACCTGGTTCGGGCCGTCGGCCGCTGGTCCACCCCGGGCATCGCCGAACTGCTGGACGGCCTGGCGGAGGATCCGCACCCGCGGGTCCGCGAGGCCGTCACGGCGGTACGGGACCTCTGAGGTCCCGGACCGCCGTCGGGTCGTACGCCGGCGCCGGGTCGTTCACGGGTGCCGGACCGTTCGCCGGTGCCGGCGCCCTGCCGCCGGTTCGGGCCCCGGCGCCGGATCGTGCGTCGGCGTCAGGAGACGCGCTTGAGCTGCCAGGAGTTCTTCTCCAGGCTCGGCACCGCGGAGTACTGACAGCCGGAGCTGTGGAAGGTGCTCACGATCGTCCAGCCGGCCGGCGGCCAGGTCGAGGCGCAGGCGTTGACGACGGTGCCGACCGGGTAGCCGGTGAGCTGCATGATCTTCTTGGTGTTCGGGGTGAACCCGGAGCCGCAGCCGGCGCTGTTCCACCACTGGACGTCCACGAAGCCGGTCGGCGTCAGCGAGGAGGAGCAGCTGGTGCTGGTGTCGCCGGGCGCGGCCTGGGCCGTCCCCATGGTGAGGGTGAGCGCGGCGGCGGCACAGCCCAGGGTCAGCGCGGCGGAACGAAGTCGAATCACGGGGGTCGGCTCCTCTCGGCGACGCGGCACGTCCGCGGCCCGCCCATTCCTATCCGTGCGGCCGCGACGGCGGACAGCGGATTTCCGGCCCGACCTGCGGCGGGTTCTCGCCCATCCCGGCCGGGAGCGGCCCGGTGGCACGCCGCCGACCTGCGCGGTCTCCGGTCGACGTGCCCGTTCGCCCGATCCGGGTGATCATGGGACGAACCGCGTCATCGGCGATTCGGCGCACCGGGCCTTCGGCCCGGGTGCGCCCGGAAGGTGGACTGCGATGTTCCAGCTCCTGTGGATTCTGCTCATCGGCTTCGTGCTGGGCGTGATCGCCAAACTCATCCTGCGCGGACCGCAGTCGATCCCCTGGTGGCTGACCATGCTGCTCGGCGCCGCCGGGGCCTGGCTCGGCAACGCCGTCTCCGGCTGGATCGGTGTCCGCCACACCTCGGGGATCGACTGGATCCGCCACATCCTGCAGATCGTCTTCGCCGTCGCCCTGGTGGCCTTCGTCGCCCCCGCGTGGAGCAGATCCCACCAGAACCGCTGACCGGCCGACGCGCCGTGCGGGCCGCCGTCGGCCGGGTTCGCTCAGCCCACGTGGACGGCCGGCCGGCGTGAGCGGTCCGGCTCGGCCTCGCGCAGCACCTCGCGGGTGACCGGGGCGATCTCGCCCTGTCCGAACAGGAAGAACCGCAGGAACTGGGCGAACGGGTTGCCCTCGGTCCACTCGAAGTAGATGTGCGGCTGTTGCCCGGTGAGGTCGCGCACCCGGAGCAGCAGGGCCGCCAGGGCGTTGGGCACGCTGGAGCTCTCCAGGGTGAGCACCCGGTAGCGGTCGTGCAGCACCTCGCCGCGCACGGTCAGTTCGGCCTCGAAGTCGGACGGGTCGAGCACGGTGACCTCGACGAAGACCAGGTCGTCCTCGGCCGGGATGTCGTTGTCCCGCCGGATCTGGTGGATCTTGTCACGGTACTCGGCGAGGTCGCGGCTGTTCGGTTCGTTGGCGATCAGCCGCAGCGGGCGATGGGTGTAGTCCCGGACGAACCGCTCCGCGACGTCGTCCAGCAGCACGTCGGTGACGCGCAGTTCGAAGGCGCGCTTGAGCCGGGAGAGGAACGAGACCAGCATGATGCCTGCGATGAAGCAGGCGCCGATCTTGACCCCGTCCGGCCGCTCGGCGATGTTCACCGCCGTGGTGTAGAGGAAGACCGCGGCGATCACCGCGAAGCCGGCCCGCCAGCGGCGCTGCCCGGCCTTGTGGGCGGCGATGGTCACGGCGATGGCGGCGGAGCTGATCAGCACCAGGACGCCGGTCGCGTAGGCGCCGCCCTGGGCGTCCACGTTGGCGTCGAAGATCCAGGTCACCAGGAAGGCGATCAGGGTGAGCACGACGACGGTCGGCCGCACCGCGCGGGCCCAGTGCGGGGCCATGCCGTAGCGGGGCAGGTAGCGCGGCATCAGGTTGAGCAGCCCGGCCATCGCGGAGGCCCCGGCGAACCAGAGGATGGCGATCGTGGAGAGGTCGTAGACGCTGCCGAAGGTGCTGCCCAGGTACTCGTGGGCGAGGAAGGCGAGCGCCCGCCCGTTGGCCTGGCCGCCGGGCTCGAACTGGTCCGGCGGGATGAGCAGCGTGGTGATGAAGCTGGTGGTGATCAGGAAGACGCTCATGATCGCGGCGGCGGTGGTCAGCAGCTTGCGGGCGCCGCGGATCCGGCCGGTGGGCTTCTCCTCGGTGTCGTCCGGGTCGCCCTCGATGTGCGGCATCACGGCGACGCCGGTCTCGAAGCCGGACAGGCCGAGCGCCAGCTTCGGGAAGACGATCAGCGCGACGCCGATCATCGCGATCGCGTTGCCGTGCTCCACGGTCAGCGCGTCCGTCCACTCGGTGAACAGCTGCGGCTCGCTGAACACGTGCCACAGTCCGTTGGCCACCACCACGACGTTGAGCGAGAGGTACACCGCGACCAGCACCACGGCCAGGCCGATCGCCTCACTGAAGCCCTTGAGGAAGACCGCGCCGAGCAGCGCGATCATGATCATGGTCAGCATGATCTGCTTGCCGGTCAGCGCGTCGTGCAGGTGCGGGTTCTCCACCAGGTGCGCGCTGGCGTCGGCGGCGGACAGGGTGATGGTGATCATGAAGTCGGTGGCCGCGAAACCCAGCAGGGTGAGCACGAAGAGCTTGCCCTGCCAGAAGGACAGCAGCCGTTCCAGCATCGCGATCGAACCCTGGCCGTGCGGGCTCTCCTGGGCCACCCTCCGGTAGACCGGCAGCGCGCCCAGCAGGGTGACGGCCACCAGCACGATGGTCGCCAGCGGCGAGACCAGCCCGGCCGCGAGCGCGGCGATGCCGGGCTGGTAGCCGAGCGTGGAGAAGTAGTCCAGGCCGGTCAGGCACATGACCCGCCACCAGCGCCGGCCCTCCTCGTGCGGAACCTCGGCGTGCGGGCCGGGGTGCTGCTTGGCCTTTTCGGCCAGGCCCTCCAGCATCCAGGCCCGGAACCGCCC
>NZ_JBIVVI010000472.1:0-6407 GCF_044757675.1 Kitasatospora sp. NPDC091257 | reverse complement strand
CGCCGCGATCAAGAAGGTCCCCACCAGCGGTTCCACGCTCATAATGGGGGCCAGGGAGCACTGGGACAAGGCCCGCCGGGCAGCCGGAGGTGGTGGTCGTGATCGTCAGAATCTGGGCCGGGCAGGTCCTCGCCGATCGACTCGATGAGTTCTGCGCGCACCTGGCCGCCCAGGTGATCCCGGAACTCGGGCGGACCGACGGCTGCCTCGGCGGTGAGCTGCTGCGCTCGGTGTCCGAGGACCGGCACCGGGTGCTGGTGCTGAGCCGCTGGCGCGACGAGGAGGCCCTGCGCGGGTACGCGGGGCCGATGTGGCGGATCCGGCCGGTCTGGTCGGAGGGTGAGCTGAGCTACCTCGCCCACCCGCCGGAGGTCACCCACTTCTTGCAGATTGCCGCACCGGCCACGCTCTGAGCCGGGCTCTCACACCGACAGCGGCACCGAATGGATCTCGTCCGCCGGGTGCCCGGAGCGGTCGTGGACCCGCTGCACGGCTTCCTTGGACGGTGCGTCGGAGAGGCAGTACACCGTGCCCGATTCCGGGTCCGCCCAGGCCTGCTGGAAGTGGACGCCCTCCTCGCCCTGGATCGCCAGGTCGGCCGCGTGTGCCTGCTTGAGCTGCTCGGCCGTGATTCCGGCCATCCCGTGGTGGACGTCCATGAACTTCGCCATCGCCCTCGCCTCCGTAGCTTCGATGTGTCATCGGCAGGGCCCCGACTACCAGCCTCGCCCCGGCCGTCCGCCTGCGCCACCAGACCGCTGGGCCCGCGCCCGCGGACCGGATCGCGCGAGCGGCGGACGGCACCCCGCCGCGCATTCCCCGCACGCCCGTGAAACAGACCACAGGCACGGGGCCTCCCTGCCGTTGCGCCGACCGTGGCACAATGACGGCATCAAGCAGTGACGTTCAGCGCACTCCGGGGTCGGTGAAAATCCGAACCGGCGGTTACAGTCCGCGACCCGTCCGCAGCCAGCGGCCGGTTGACCAGGTGAAATTCCTGGACCGACGGTTAAAGTCCGGATGGGAGGCGTGCGCGGGCGGACGAAGAGCAGTACCCGTGGGTCCAGTGGCGGAGAACCGTCCTCCGGGCCCCGGTCAGGTGAACGACGGGAGCGGTGTCTCCCGTGCCGGGCGAGCGATCTCCCGGCGGCCTCGGCATCCCCGGCGACGGGTGGTGTCCCGGGTCCGTACGCCGGTGCCCGTCCGTGTCATCTCCCATGCCGCCCCGGAGTCCGCGCCCCAAGCGCGAGGAGAACCCGGGTGTTCACCGGCATCATCGAAGAGCTCGGCGAGGTCGTGTCGATCCAGGAGATCGGCGACTCCTCGCGGATCCGCCTGCGCGGCCCGGTGGTCTGTACGGGTGCCCGGCACGGCGACTCCATCGCGGTCAACGGCGTGTGCCTGACCGTCGTCGACGGCCCGGCGGAACTGGCCGCCGGAACCGGTGAGTTCAGCGCCGACGTGATGGCCGAGACGCTGCACCGCTCCAGTCTCGGCGAACTGGCGCCCGGCTCCCGGGTCAACCTGGAGCGCGCCATGGCGCTCGGCGACCGGCTGGGCGGTCACCTCGTCCAGGGCCATGTCGACGCCACCGGGCGGCTGTTGAGCCGCGAGCCCGGCGAGCGCGACGCGGCGGGCGACCTGCGCTGGGAGGTGCTGCGGTTCTCGCTGCCCGGGACCATCTCCCGCTACCTGGTGGAGAAGGGCTCGATCACGGTCGACGGCGTCAGCCTCACCGTGGTGGAGGCCGCGCAGGACAGCTTCACCGTCAGTCTCATCCCGGCCACCCTCGCGCTCACCACGCTCGGCGCCAAGGGCGTCGGGGAGAGCGTCAACCTGGAGGTGGACGTGCTGGCGAAGTACGTCGAGCGGCTCCTGGAGTCCCGCACCCTCCCGAACCTGCCGAACCTCTCCGGCCCGTCGGGCCTGTCCGACCCGTCCGAGCTGTCGTATCTGTCCAACCCGTCCGGCCGGCCGGTCGACGGAACCCCGGGGGAGTCCGAGTGAGCTGGCTCAGCGGCGAGGCGTTCACCGTCCTCGGCGAACACGTCAAGTGGGCCGACATGTTCGGCAACATCCTCGGCCTCGGCGGGCTCGCGCTCGGCTGGCGCCGCTCGGTCTGGAGCTGGCCGGTCCAGCTGCTGTCCGGCGCCGTGCTGATCGCGGCCTACTTCGGCGGCCACGTTCCCGGCCTGATCGGCAAGCAGCTGATCGTGATCGCCACCGCCGCCTGGGGCTGGGCGCAGTGGCGGCGGGGCCGCCGCGACAGCGGCACGATCGCCGTACGGTTCGCGAGTTGGCCCGAGCGGCTCGTGCTGGCGGCGGGCACCGCGGCCGGCACCGTCGCGCTCGCCCTGCTCTTCACGTCCTTCCCCAGCCTGTCCTGGAGCCCCTGGTCGGACGCCTACATCTTCGTCGGCACGCTGGCCGCGATGGTCGCCCAGGCCCGCGGCTGGGTGGAGTTCTGGTTCGCCTGGATCGCGGTCGACGCGGTCGGCGTGCCGTTCGCCTTCAACAGCGGCTACACCTTCTCCGGCCTCACCTACTCCGTCTACTTCGTCCTGGTGCTGCTCGGCCTGCGTTCCTGGTGGCTGAGCACCCGTGAGCCGCGCGCCAAGTCCGCCACCGTCCCGCAGGGAGCCACGGTATGACCGAGATGACCGAGAACCAGTCCAGCAACGGCGCCACCGGATCCGGGCCCGAACTCGTCCTCGACCCGGTCGAGCGGGCGATCGCCGACATCGCCCTCGGCCGCGCCGTGATCGTGGTCGACGACGAGGACCGCGAGAACGAGGGCGACATCGTCTTCGCCGCGTCCGCCGCGACCCCCGAGCTGATGGCTTTCACCGTTCGCTACAGCTCCGGCGTGATCTGCGCCCCGATGACCGGCGAGGAGCTGGACCGCCTCAAGCTCCCGCCGATGACCCAGGTCAACGAGGACCGCAAGGGCACCGCGTACACCGTCTCGGTGGACGCCCGCGAGGGGGTCGACACCGGCATCTCCGCCGCCGACCGCGCCCGCACCGTACGGCTGCTCTCCTCGTCCGGCACCCAGCCCGGCGACCTCACCCGTCCCGGGCACGTCTTCCCGCTGCGCGCCGTCGAGGGCGGCGTGCTGGTCCGCCCCGGGCACACCGAGGCCGCCGTCGACCTGGCCCGGCTGGCCGGGCTGCCGCCGGCCGGCGCGATCGCCGAGGTGGTCAACGACGACGGCAGCATGGCCCGGCTGCCCGAGCTGGTCGCCTTCGCCCGCGAGCACGGCCTCGCGATCATCTCCATCGAGGACCTGATCGCCTACCGCCGCCGTACCGAGCTGCACGTCGACCGGGCCGCCGTCACCGCCCTGCCCACCGCGTACGGGGAGTTCACCGCCGTCGGCTACAGGGGCACCATCGACGGCGTCGAGCACCTCGCGCTGGTGGCCGGCGGTCTGGACGCGCAGGGCCGGCTGCCGGACGACGAGGACGTCCTGGTACGGGTCCACTCCGAGTGCCTGACCGGTGACGTCTTCGGCTCGCTGCGCTGCGACTGCGGCCCGCAGCTGCAGGCCTCGCTGCAGCGGGTCGCCGCGGCCGGGCGCGGCGTGGTGCTGTACCTGCGCGGTCACGAGGGGCGGGGGATCGGCCTGGCCCACAAGCTGCGCGCGTACGAGCTGCAGGAGCGGGGGCGGGACACCGTCGACGCCAACCTGGACCTCGGCCTGCCCGCCGACGCCCGGGACTACAGCATCGCGGCCCAGATGCTGGTGGACCTCGGCGTCCGCTCGCTCACCCTGCTCACCAACAACCCGCAGAAGCTGACCGCGCTCACCGAGCACGGGCTCAAGGTCAAGGGGCGCGAAGCGGTCGAGATCGCGCCCGGCGAGCACAACCTGCGCTACCTGCGCACCAAGCGCGACCGGATGGGCCACGAGCTGCCCGGCCTCGATTCCTGACCCCGGCCCCGGGCCCTGACCACCCGCACCCGCACGACAGCCACCCGCACGACAGCCACCCGCACGACAGCCACCCGCACCCGCAGGACAGACAGAACGGACGAAGAGACATGAGCGGCCACGGAGCCCCCGAGCTGACCATCGACGGCGCCGCCGACCTCAAGGTCGCCGTCGTCGCCGCCCAGTGGCACGACACGGTGATGAACGGCCTGCTGGACGGCGCCCACCGCGCGCTCAAGGAGCTGGGCGTCACCGAGCCGACCGTGCTGCGGGTGCCCGGCACCTTCGAGCTGCCGGTCGCCGCCAAGCGCCTCGCCGAGCGCGGCTACGACGCCGTGGTGGCCCTCGGCGTGGTGATCCGCGGTGGCACCCCGCACTTCGACTACGTCTGCCAGGCGGCCACCGTCGGCCTCACCCAGGTCAGCGTCGACACCGGCGTCCCGGTCGGCTTCGGTGTGCTGACCTGCGACAACGAGGAGCAGGCGATCGACCGCGCGGGCCTGCCCGGCTCCGCCGAGGACAAGGGCCACGAGGCCGTCACCGCCGCCGTCGCCACCGCCGCGGTCCTGCGCGCGGCGCTCTGACGACGAACCGCCCGGTCCCGGAGCACGGACGTCCACTGGACTGTCCACGCTCCGGGACCGTTTACCGTCCGTCCGCCCGCACGCCGTAAGGTGGCCCCATCATGGCTTCGAAGACATTCGAGGAGCTCTTCGCCGAGCTCCAGCAGAAGGCCGCCACCGGCGACCCCTCGTCCTCCCGTACCGCGCAGCTCGTCCAGCAGGGCGTCCATGCGATCGGCAAGAAGGTCGTCGAGGAGGCCGCCGAGGTCTGGATGGCCGCCGAGTTCCAGTCGGACGAGCAGACGGCGGAGGAGGTCTCGCAGCTCCTCTACCACGTTCAGGTGATGATGATCGCCCGCGGACTGACGCTCGACGACGTCTACAAGTACCTCTAGACACCCCGCTCCCCAGAGCACACCCATCCTCCCAACAGGTAAGGAAGCAACCTCCCATGCTGCGCATCGCCGTCCCCAACAAGGGTTCTCTCTCGGGTCCCGCGGCGGAGATGCTCCATGAGGCCGGCTACCGCCAGCGGAAGGACCCCAAGGAGCTCGTCCTCGTCGACCCGAACAACGAGGTGGAGTTCTTCTTCCTCCGCCCGCGGGACATCGCCGTCTACGTCGGCTCCGGCCGCCTCGACGTCGGCATCACCGGCCGCGACCTGCTGCTGGACTCGCACTCCAACGCGGAGGAGGTGCTCGCCCTCGGCTTCTCCGGGTCGACCTTCCGCTTCGCCCGCCCCGAGGGCGTGGACGTCGAGGACGTCAAGGGCCTGGAGGGCCTGCGGATCGCCACCTCCTACACCGGCCTGGTCGAGCAGCACCTCGCCGACCACGGCGTGAAGGCGACGGTCACCAAGCTGGACGGCGCGGTCGAGACCGCGGTGCAGCTGGGCGTCGCCGACGTGATCGCCGACGTGGTGGAGACCGGCACCAGCCTGCGCAACGCCGGCCTGGAGGTGTTCGGCGAGCCGATCCTGATCTCCGACGCCGTGGTGATCCGGCCCAAGGGCGCGGGCGAGGACACGCGGGTGGAGCAGTTCCTGCGCCGCCTCCAGGGTGTGCTGGTGGCCCGCCGCTACGTGCTGATGGACTACGACATCCGCGCCGAGAACGTCGGCTCCGCCGTCGCGCTCACCCCGGGCCTGGAGTCGCCGACCGTCTCCCCGCTGCACACCGAGGGCTGGGTCGCGGTGCGTTCGATGGTGCTCCGCAAGGAGGCCCAGCAGATCATGGACGACCTGTGGGGCATCGGCGCCCGGGCCATCCTGGTCACCAACATCCACGCCTGCCGCCTCTGACCCGGGGGCCCGCCGCCCTCGAACCGCGCGTCCGGGTGACCTGCCCGTCGGCCCGCGGGTAAAGAACGGTTCAATGGGGCGGGGACGCCGACCGCGTCCCCGCCCCTCGTGCTGCCGCAATCAGAACCACCCCGGAGACCCCACGTGTCCACGCCGCCCGTCCAGTTCCCCGTCACCTGGGCGCCGCGCCGCACCCGCGCCGTGCTGCTGCCGGTCTGCGTGCTGCTGGTGGCGCTGTTCTCCGCGATGGCCGTGCTGCTCCCGGAGAACTGGCAGCTCAACGACCGGATCATGATGATGGCCAGCGGCGTCCTGTTCGCCGGCGTCGGCCTGATGCTGGCCCGCCCCCGGGTGAGCGCCGACGCGGAGGGCGTGACGGTGGTCAACTTCGTCCGCCGCCGCCGGCTCGCCTGGGCCGAGATCGTCCGGGTCAACTTCCGCCAGGGCGACCCGTGGGCCACCCTCGACCTCGCCGACGGCACCTCGCTCGCCGCGGTCGGCATCCAGTCCGGCGTCGGCAAGGACCGGGCGATCGCGGACGCCCGTGCGCTGCGCGACCTGGTCGAGCAGCACGCCCGGGTCTGAATCCGGACCCGCCCCCACCAGATCG
>NZ_JBIVVI010000471.1:0-6415 GCF_044757675.1 Kitasatospora sp. NPDC091257 | reverse complement strand
CCCAGGACCAGGGCACCCCGCCGACAGCTACCCCTCATCTGCAGCCCTCGGCCCGCAGCCGGCCACCGAGCAGGACCCCGGCCTCGCCGAGCTGGACCTGCCACTTCCCGGGAGGCCGCCCACCTGCTGCGCGGCCACTCGAAGCCGAGTGCGGACGGACGGCGGGGACGTTCTCATCCTGACCGTCCACGCCTTCGGTTGCCCCGTTTGGGCGGCCCGCTGACCACATCAGAGCCACCTGCAGGCACAGCAGATCACAACCCGAGTACCGCCTGCCGCCGCCCGAGCCGCCCGTGGCAAAGCCCACTTGATTGGCACGGAGCCGCCCCTACCTTCACGGCCATCAACCCGGTGCAGCCCCCTGGTGGCTGCGCCCGCCCCTCCCCGGAGAGACGGACAGATGGTCGTTGCCGACACCCCAACCCTGCTCAGGCCCGGCATTGCCGTGCTGGTCAGCACCCCGAACGGCCTGGACCACCCAGGCACCCTCACCGCCGTGACCGATCGCGGCCGCCGGTGCACCGTCGACATGCAGCCCGTCGAGGGCAGCGCCTACGACAGCCCTACCGGTCTCACGGTCGCCTGGCCCGCCAACCGCGTTCGGGCTGCCGGCACCACCCTCGCCGCGGCCACCCCTGTCGAGATCGACGTCGCTCTGGCCGCACTCGACTCCTGGTACCGGAAAGCGCGCTATCGCCTCGATCTCGCCGTCGAGGTGCTCCATGCAGCGGTCGGAGACCGCCGGACCGGCAGTAAGAACCGCGGACCATGGCTCATGTCCGACGCCCAGGCGCTCGAAGCCGCCCGCAGGAGCGACCGGACCGACCCTGCGATCCCCCCAGCCCTCGACGCCCACGCAGCAGCGAGCACTGAACTCCGAAGGATCGCTCAGGAGCAGGCGCCGTACCTGGCCGAGTGGAAGCGGCGGGGCGGTTGGAGCCGCACCTTCCTCGCCCAACCCGACCGCGGGATCGGGCACGCCCACCGCAGCGAACACTGCTCGACCTGCCACAACGGACCGCAGCGCACCCGGCTTGCCTGGCTGACCGCCTACTCCGGCGCGACCGACGAGCAGATCGTCCGGGACGCCGGGGAGCGCGCATGCACCGTCTGCTTCCCCGACGCTCCGGTCGACGCCCACCGCCGGCCCAGCCGCATGACCTCCCGCGCAGAGGCCGCGGCCCGAAAGAAGCGGCAGGACCGCGAACTCGAGAAGGTGGCCCGGGCCGCCAGCAAGGCCGCCAACGCAATCGCCAACCCCGACGGAACCCCTCTACGCATTACCGGACGCGGGCGGACCGAGACCATCGAGACCACCCACGCAGCCCGCATCTGGCTCGCCGACGCCTTCGAGTCCTGGCGCCCCACGCCGGACGACAGCGCCATCCAGCAGGTAGCCGCCGCGATCGCCCACAAGGAGGGCAAGACCCCCGAAGACGCCATCGAGGAGGCGAAGACCCGGGCCCGCCGCCGAAAGTAGCCGCACCGCTGCGCCGACCGAGCCTTCGGTCGGCGCAGCCGTGTGCCGGCGGAAGGGTCGAACCGAACCGCAGACGCCAGCATGGAACCTGCTGGCGGGCGGCCGCCGCTCGGCAGCTCCACCTGGCACAGCGACAAGAGGACTGAGCCGAAGCAGTTCTCTGCACGGGTTGCGTCGGGACGCTCCGGGCTGTTCGACCGGTGCCACCGCAGGCGAGGTCCGTGTGGCGCCAGAGGCCGCAGCACGCGCCCGGCCTGCATCGGCGAAGGGGCCGTGGAGGCACTTGACCAGCCGCTGCCCGCGATTACGTTGACGCCCCACAGCCGGGCCGGACGGCTGACAGTTGTCCCGGCCCGCGCCTCGTCAACCGACTGCGCGATCTGCCGCAGACCGCCTTCTGCACCCGTCCGGAGCTGACCCATGCCCCGATTTCCTCGTCCTCTCGCCGGCGTTTTCCGACGTTCCGGCAGTGCCTCGCAGCCTCGCGGTCACGCCGCATCCTCGGCCCAGAGCTACACCGCAACGGTCCTCCTGAACGTCACATCCGGTCCGCGTGGCCAGTACCTGAACTTCTTCGGCTACCAGCACGGCCAGCCGCTCGCCCGGGCGGAGATCCTCGGCGACGGCCCCCTGGTCCTGACCGTCGAGGCGTCCACCGTCGAGGCGGCAGCCGACCGTGTGTACCTCATCGGCAACAGCGCCGGCGCTGACTCGTTCAACCGCAGCTGGCCAAGCGGCGTGCGGGCGGTCTCCGTCGGAGACGTTCTGCACATCACCGGATCGGACGGCCGCGAGGTTCACCTGGCGGTGGCCTCCGATGGATATGAGCGGGTGGATGCGCCGGCCACCATCGTTCCGTTGGCCGGCAGCACCGCTCTCACCCACGGGGAGATGTAGCTCCCGTCCACCGCATGTGGCCGCCCCTCCCGCGGGGCGGCCACATGCATTCGAGGCGTCGAGCGCGTCACCGAACTCCATGCGAGAGCCCACAGCCTGCGTTCCCAGGCCCAGTTCCAGGTCCTGCTCAGCCACTGCAGAGGTAGCCAGATCGCGGTGGCCGGTGAGCGGTCCCGCTCGGCGGCCAGCAGCAGTCGACACCTGCCCGAGGCTGCCCGATCGGCCTGGTGGTCTCCGGTGGTGACGCAAAAGCCCGCCCCGACCAGGCCCGCGCGCTTCGACGCGCCCGGCCTGGCGGCGACGGCCGCTGCTGGCCCGCGCGGCAGGCCGGACCGAGTCAAGGCGGTCCCGGCCGGGGGGTGAACGGCTCGACACGACGGCTACCTTCCCCCTTGCTTCCACCGGGCATCAGCGACGGCCGAAGAGGTTCGCGTGCCGGCTCGGCCGCGGGCGACGACTCAGCTCGGCCCGCCCAGATCAAGCGCTCACTCCCGCCGGCGCCGCGCCTACCAGCAGGCGCGGCGCCATCCCCCTGCGACAAGGAGCATCATGTCCGCATCCCCTCGGCTTCCGGTCCGCGGCTGCCTCCCTGAACATGCGGCCGTTCCGGCGGTTCGGATCGCACTCGACGTGCTGGCCGACGCCAAAGTGACCCGCGCCGACCTCGCCTCCGAGGAAGCTCACCAGGCCAGGAACCTGCGTTGCACGGTCGGCGCCGTCGCCGCACCCCACGGACGCGCCTCCGACCTGATCGTGGAGTGGTACGAGGACGGGGCCGTCGACGAGGCCCTTCTGCCGGCCCGCCGGATCCAGACGGTCCGAAGCGCGCGCAACCGAGCCCTCGACGAATGTGCCGGCCTGCTGCGCGACATCGGCTACACGGTGACGCCCTCCGAGTCCTCGCTCACCCGCACACGGCGGCTGCAGAGCCTGCTCGTGTCCGGCGCGCCCTACGAACCCGCGAGGAACGTGACACGGGCCCTCACCTCGCGCGGCCTGTCCCGGGCCGGCGTCCTCCCGGCGTATTGGGAGACTCCGGACCTGTACCGCGTCATGAGGGCCTCCGGCGCGCTCCTCCTGACGTTCTCGCACGCGACGAAGGTGGAGCGGGTCCGGGACGCCGTTGCCACACTGCGCGCCCAGGGCCTGAATGCCGGCGAGGACGCGCCGAGCCTGTACGGCGTCGGCTACGGCGTCCTGGTGCGCCGAGGCGAACGGCCGACCGGCGAGCGCGACGGACTGCGCCCGGAGACCCCAGAGTACCGGGCCGCCCGAGACCTGCTGTGGGTCCGCGGGTTCTCCCGTGAGAACTGCGAGCGCGGCACGATCGGGCACCGGGTCTACCCGCAGTTGCCTCCGCACCTTCGAGACGGTGTCTTCAACGTCGACAACACCTCGCCCACCGTCCTTGCCGCCTTGCACGACCGGGTGAGCGTGACCGCTCCGGACAGCGCCTACGCGGAAGGGCACGGCCGGGACCTGGCCACCGTGCTGTCGGCCGCGCACGAGGTGGCGTTCGCGGAGGCCGGCTGGACCGTGGTGCGCGAGGACCTGATCACGATCACGGTGCACCGCGGCCACGCGCTTCGAGTGGCCGCGGCCCGCGAGCGAGGCACGGCACCGGAGGCCGCCGAAGCAACGGTCTGACCTCAGTCCTGACAATGATCGCCCCACGCCTTGCCCACCGGGCCGCACAGCATCCCTCTGCTGTGCGGCCCGCCGTCGTCAGGACGAAGCAGCCGGCGACCGGATGATGCGCTGCCCAGCGGCCCGCCGCCGTCGGCATCAAGGTCTGCCCGCCCGGCGTCCCGGGCCAGACCCGAAGCGCCCGGCACGTCGCTGCCCCGACACGCCACGTGCAACCAACACCGGAAGGGCCCCTCGCCGAGCTTGACCCGCTGTAGCGCGTAGTTACCTTCCGGGTTGAGGGATCGCCACGGACCATTCCCCGCTAGCGACGTGCGCCCGGCGACGTTTCGCACCCCACGCTCCACCACCGTGGGCCGCCGCGGAACCTCCCTCACCCCATCGCTACCGTGATCGGAGTATCACCATGGCCCCAAGCACACTTCTGCTGGACAGCCTGATCCACAGCACCGAGCCGTCCGAACCCCACCAGCTGAGCACCTTCACCAGGGTGAAGCCCAGCGGGCGTCTCATCGCCATCGTGGACGCCACCTCCATCATCCTGGATTTGCGATCGACGCGCGCAGACCTGCTGGACCTCACCGACGGTCAGTACGTCACCGTGGTGACCCGCAACCTCGCGCCGGTGTTCTCGACGCCGCAGATCCACGCGTGGCAGGGGCGGATCGTCCAGCAGCCGGGCCTGACCGCACTCAAGCCCAAGGGCGCCCGCACCCGCGGCTACGACCTCGCCCGACTCGGAGACGTGCTCGACATCGTCCCCGGGTTCGGACCCAAAGCCCTGGACGAGGCCCGGAAGCGGATCGAAGCCGTCACCGCCCTCTTCGCCCGGGCGACCGACCTCACCCCTGACAGCTTCACCGCGCTGCCCACCGCCTCAAACGCCACCTTCGAGGCGCCTTGCACGATGGCGCTGGTCACGACCCTCGTCAGCCCCGACCAGTCGCCTGTCGCCGGCGCCCTGTGGCTGCTCAGGGACCGCATCCCGGACCCCGACATACCGGGCGACACCCTGAACGGCGTCCTCATCGTCCCGCCCTCCACGCTCACCAGCGAACACGGAAGCGTCTACACCAGTCGACTGCCCCAGACCACCGCCGTCCTCCCGCTCACCACCCCCATTCCCTGGCCGACCGCCTCCGACCTGGCCACCCCCGGCACCTACCTGACCACCCTCAACCACCTCACACCCCCGACCACCGCCTGACCCGCTTCCGGCCGCCCCGCTCACCAACCAGCGGGGCGGCCGCCCGCACCGCTGACCACTTGACCGGCCAAGCAGGATCGCTACGGTCCCGGCCAGCACCTCAGACGCAGTGCACCACGAAGCCGCGCACACGCGTCAATGAGCTCGACTACCGCGCCCCGACGCCCATTTTGGCTTTGTTCACGACCTCCGGTTCTGGCTCAACTTCTGGGCTCTGTCGCTGATTGAGGGGTGCGTGCCGACCGTGCTCGGGTAGTGGGCATGACCTGGGCGTGATGGATGCGGTGCGTGTGGCGGACCTTCTCTTCCCGGGGATCGGGGTGGAGGTCGAGGAGATGGTTCTCGGGGAAGACGAGGTTCGTCTCGCGGTGCGGTCGGTGGCGGCGTCGGCCGTCTGTCCGGGGTGCGGGCGGATGTCGTCGCGGCTGCACTGCTACTACCGGCGGCGTCTTGCGGACCGTCCGGTGGCGGGTCGGCGGGTGCGGCTGGACCTGAGGGCGCGTCGTCTCGTGTGTGGGAACGACCGGTGCGGGCGGCGGACGTTCGCCGAGCAGATCCCGGCCCTGACGTCCCGCCACGCGCGTCGCACGACCGCGCTCACCGCTCAGCTCACCGACATCGCCCTCTTTCTGGGCGGACGGGCCCGAGCCCGGATCTCCGGTCGTCTGGCCATGACCACGTGCCGGGACACCCTGCTCCGTCTCATCCGCGCACTGCCCGTCCCGTCGCCGGGCCTCGTCCCGCGTCTGGGAGTGGACGAGTTCGCCGTTCGCCGTGGTCGCACCTACGCGACGGTCCTCGTGGACATGGACACCCACCGCCCGATCGACGTCCTGGCCGATCGCACCGCGAACACCTTCGCCACCTGGCTGCGCGACCACCCCGAAGTACGGACGATCTGCCGCGACCGCGCCGGATCCTTCCGCGACGGTGCCCGAACAGGCGCGCCGCAGGCCCAACAGGTCGCCGACGCCTGGCATTTGCTGCACAACCTCGCCGAGGCCGTCGAGCGCGTCGTCGGCCGCCACCGCGCCGACCTGCGCGAACCCCTCGCCCTCGGAGAAGAGCAGGATGACATGCCCCGTTCCGGGGCTGCCGGCTCGAACGAGCTGGACGTCCACGGCCGGCCGCGTCCCCTGGTCGCCCGCACGCGCGAGCGTCACCAGCAGATCCACGAACGCATC
>NZ_JBIVVI010000470.1:0-6418 GCF_044757675.1 Kitasatospora sp. NPDC091257 | reverse complement strand
GTCAAGGGGTGCCGTTGGGCCTTGAGACCCGCTTAAGGTTCCACCCCCGCGCCGAGCTGGGCTGCCGCGTCCCGGGACGGCCCCGGAGTCAGTAACGGACGGCGTTGGCCACCTCGGCCTTGACCGTGCCGGAGAGGTCCCGGTGGGCGTGCGCGGTGGCCTGGGAGCTCTGCCCGACCGCCACGTCCTGAATGGTCACCGCGGCCGCGTCCATCACCTTGCCCGACTCGTCGGTGAAGTTCACCTGGATCACGTACCGGTACGACTGCTGCCCGTGGTTGGTGACGGTCAGCGGCACCTGCGGCTTGCCGTCCGAACCGGTGGTCACCGCCCCGGCGGTGACGTCCCCCTTGGCGTCCAGCCCGCCCTTGATCCCGGAGACGGCCGAGGAGGCCGCCGACACCGCCGCCGAGGCCTGCGCCTCGGCCGAGGCGATCGCGGACCCCGCCCCGCCGGCCGCCGAGCCCAGCGCCGAGGCGGCGGAGGCGACGGCGCTCGCGCCCTTCTCCACCGCGGACGCCGCCGCGGAGGCCACGCCGCTCACGGTCTTCCCGGAGGAGGAACAGCCCGCGAGCGCCGCCGTACCGACCACCGCCGCGACCAACACCCCCGCCACCGCCCGGCGTTGGTGACGCACCGGTGGTGCGTCCAAGTCCTGCGCGGTGACCCTCGGCGGGGTCGGGGAGCTGGCTCGGGTGAGCGGCTGGCGGTCCATGCGGTCCCTCGTTTCCGGTCGGCGCCGGGCTGCCCGGCGCACCTCCACGCCCACCCTCCGAGGGCCGCGGAGCCGCCGCCAGCAGGGCTGCTGCCTCCGGGTGAGCCGGGCCGGGAGAGCGCGTCAGGACAGCCCCGAGCCCTCCTGGGAGTCCGACTCCACCGCGGCCCGCTCCTCGCGCAGCCGCACCAGGTGGCGGCGCCGCGCGACGACGCCGTACGCCCCGGCGGCGCTCGCCACGAAGGAGGCCAGGCCGAGCCACGGCCGGTCGAAGACGTGGCCGGTCAGGTGGTCCAGCGAGTACCGGCCGGCGCCCGCCAGGCCGAGCGCCAGCCCGGTCGCACCGAGGAAGGCCGGGTACTCGTAGCCGCCGGACATCGCGAAGAAGCCGGCCGGGGCGTGCACCGACACCGCGCCCGCCATCGTCCCCGCCACCACCGCGCCGGCCGCCGGGGTCGCCAGCCCGGCCACCAGCAGCGCGCCGCCGCCCGCCTCGCCGAGGCCGGCCGCCAGCGCGCTCTGCCGGGCCGGGTGGAAACCCATCTGCTCCATGGCGTGGGTGGCGCCCTCCAGGCCGCCGCCCCCGAACCAGCCGAACAGCTTCTGGGTGCCGTGCGCGATCAGCACGCCGCCGACCGCGCCGCGCAGGGCCAGCAGGCCCAGGTCCTTACGGTTCAGGCACATGTCGCATCCTCGCTTCCGCGGCGGAGTGACCCCGCTCGGTGACAGTGGTGACGGTCCTGCCTCCATAGCAACCGAGGGCGCCCGTCCCTTCGAGCCGGGGCCGCCATCCGGGCGAATTCGGCCGCGACCGGGAATGAACCGCCGGCGGGGTGATCCACGCCGCGCCCGGCCGCGGGGCGTGGCGGACCGGCTGCCCGGGGCCCCGAGGTCATGCTTGGCCCATGTTCGTCTTCAACCTGGGCAGCGCCTTCATCACCTTCTTCGCCGTGGTCGGCCCGCCGAAGACCCTGCTGGCCTTCGCCCGGCTGGCCGGGACCCGCAGCAACCGGGAGCTGCGCCGGCTGGCCGCGCTGAGCACGGCCATCGCGGCGGTGATCGGCCTGGTACTAGGCTTCGGGGCCGACGAGCTGACCACCCTCTTCCACATCAGCGACCAGTCGCTCCAGCTCGCGGGCGGGGCGATCTTCTTCGTCTACGCCGTCGCCCTGGTCTTCGGCGTCCACCTCGGCTCGGACGCCGACGACGACGAACACCTGTCGAACCCGCTGGTGGACGGCATCCGCGAGCTGCTGCTGCCGTACATCGCCAGCCCGCTCGCCATCACGGCCGTCCTGGTCGCCTCGCTCAACCAGGACAACCTGGGCTGGAAGGCCGCCGTCTCCGGGGCGTACGTGGCCGTCGCGGTGATCAACTACCTCTGTGTGGCGGTGCTCGCGCCGCTGATGCGACGCACCCACCGCACCTCGCTGGAGGTGCTGTCCCGGCTGCTCGGGCTGCTGCTGGCGGCGGTCGGCGTCGAACTGTTCCTGGAGGGCCTGGCCGGGCTGGGAGTGCACCTGCCGGAGGGGCACTGAGCCCGCCACCGCACCCGCACCCGCACCGGGCTGACGGGCGCCGAACGGCGCTGACCGGCCCTGAACGGCGCCGAGCCCGGCGCCCGCCCGGGTCAGCCGGCCGCGAGGCGTGCCAGCACCTCGCCGATCCGCTCGCGGACCAGTGGATCGGCGACCAGCCCGTCCGGGCCGACCGCGCCGCGCTCCAGCGGAAGCCGGACGCAGGCCTCGTCCAGCACGGCGGCGCCGGTGTAGCCGAGGACGGTGCGCAGGGTGGCCTCGGCCCCCTGGCCGCGGCCCGGACCGGCGGCGTTGATCCAGCCGGTGGGCTTGTCCGAGATCTCGATCCCGCCGACCGTCCAGTCCAGCAGGTTCTTGAACGCGCCCGGCAGCGTCCCGGCGTACTCGGGGGTGCAGACCAGCAGCGCGTCGGCCGCCTCGATCGCGGCCCGCAGCTCGGCCACCGGCTCCGGCAGCGGGTCGGTGTCGTGGTCCGGGTTGAAGTGCGGCAGCCCGGCCAGCCCGGCGTAGTACGTGGTCCGCAGGCCCGGGGCGGCCGCGGCCACGGCGGCCGCGGTGCGCAGCACGGTCTCGTTGGTGGAACCGGCTCGCAGGCTCCCGGGCAGCAGCAGGATGTGGCGCTCGTTCGGCATGCCGGGCAACCTACTCCTTGACGTCCGTGTCAAGGACAGCCGCCCGCCGCCCGCCCCGTCATCGGCACCGGCCGTGGACCAGTGACAGTGGCAGCGGCAGCGGTCAGCGCGGCACCACCGGCCGCCAGGGCACCGGGCTGGAGAGGATCATCGAGCTGGACGGCTGGCCGTAGCTTCCGAGCCGGTCGCACACCGCCTCGAACTCGGCCATCGTCGACACCGCGACCAGCAGCACGCAGCACGCCCCGCCGGTGACCCGGTGCAGCTGGACCACCTCCGGCCAGGTCGGCACCTCCGGATCGCGCAGCACGCAGCGCGGGCCGTAGCACTGGATCTGGACCAGCGCGGTGATCGGCAGCCCGGCCCGGGTGAGGTCCACGTGGGCGTGGTAGCCGCTGATCACCCCCTCGGATTCCAGCCGGCGGACCCGTTCGGCCACCGCGGGTGCGGACAGGCTCACCCGACGGGAGAGTTCGTTGTACGAGAGCCGGGCGTCGGCCTGGAGCTCGGCGAGCAGGCGGCGGTCAACGGCGTCCAAGGCGACCTCCCGGGTGGTCGGGATCAAGGGATTTCCATTCGTAAAGCGAATCGGCGGAACGCATCGCGAACGACAGCTCCGAAGGCGGTTGCGATGCCCGTCGACCATTCAAACGGGGGGCACCGCCGCCGCACAATGGGCACCCGGTGGAACCCGGCAGTCCGGCTGGTTCACCGGACCGGGCGATGCGGCCCGGAGGATCAGGAGGATCGGGATGGGGCACGACACGGTGGAGACACCCAACCTGTCGTTCGGTCGGGGCGGAGCACCGGGCCGGGGCACCCCGTACGCCCAGTACGTGCGTCTGGAGGAGCTGCACGGCCTGCAGCACCCGCGCAGCAAGGAGCCGGCCGAGCTGTCGTTCATCGTCACCACCCAGGTGATGGAGCTGCTGTTCGACCTGCTGCGGCACGAGTGGACGCTCGCCCGGCAGGCACTGCGCGAGGACGACCTGCCCGCCGCGCTGGCCGCGCTGCGCCGGGGCACCCACGTGCAGGACGTACTGGTGGAGTCCTGGGACCTGCTGGCCACCATGACCCCGCACGAGTTCAACTCCTTCCGCTCGCTGTTCGGCGAGGCCTCCGGCTTCCAGTCCGCCGCCTTCCTGCGGCTGGAGTTCCTGCTCGGCAACAAGAACGCCGCACTGCTGAAGATGTACGACGGGATGCCCGACACCCAGGCCGAGCTGACCGAGGCCCTGCGCTCCCCCGGCCTGTACGACGAGGCGCTGGCGCTGCTGGCGCGCCGCGGCCTGGCCCCGCACCGGGCGCCCTCCGAGGAGCGCCACCAGCCGTCCGCGGAGGTCGAGGCGGCCTGGCGGCGGGTGTACACCGAGCCGGAGTTCGCCGCGCTCCACCCGCTCGGCGAGGCCCTGTTGGACGTGGCCGAGCGGGTCACCCGCTGGCGCCAGCGCCACCTCTCGGCGGTCAAGCGGACCATGGGCGGCAAGCCCGGCTCGGGCGGCTCCAGCGGACTGACCTGGCTGCGCAAGTCGGCCGAGCAGGACGTGTTCCCGGAGCTGTGGACGATCCGGGACGGGCTGTGACGGAGCGGGCCGTGACGGAGCTTGATGCGACAAGGCTTGATGCGACAGAGCGCGATGCGACGGGACGGGCAGGGACGGAGCGGGCTGTGGGCGAGGGGCACGAGAGGACGGGCATGACCACGCGCGAGGACTGCGCGGCGCTGGACGCCGTCGACCCGCTGGCGGCGTTCCGCAAGGAGTTCGCCCTGCCGGACGGGGTGATCTACCTGGACGGCAACTCGCTGGGCGCGCTGCCGGTGCGCACGCCCGAGCGGGTGCGCCGGGTGGTCGAGGAGGAGTGGGGCCGGGAGCTGATCCGCAGCTGGAACGACGCCGGCTGGTTCGAGCAGCCGTACCGGCTGGGGCGGCGGATCGCGCCGCTGATCGGCGCCGGTCCGGCGGAAGTGGTCGTCTGTGACACCACCTCGGTCAATCTCTTCAAGGTGCTGTCGGCCGCGCTGCGGCTGCGCCCGGGCCGGCGCACCGTGCTCGGTGACGCCGAGGCCTTCCCCACCGACCTGTACATCGCCGAGGGCGTGACCGGTCTGGTCGAGGGCTCGCGCAGTGCGCTGATCCGCCCCGAGGAGCTGGACCGGCATCTGGACGGGGACGTGGCCGCGGTCGTCCTCTCGCACGTGGACTACCGCACCGGCGAGCTGCTGGACATGGCCGGCATCACCGCCCGGGTGCAGGCCGCGGGCGCCCTGATGATCTGGGACGTGTGCCACTCGGTGGGTGCGCTGCCGGTCGAACTCGGCGCCGCCGGCGCGGACTTCGCGGTCGGCTGCACCTACAAGTACCTGAACGGCGGCCCCGGTTCGCCGGCCTTCCTGTACGTCGCCGAGCGGCACCTGGCGGCCGGTCCGCTCCAGCCGCTGAGCGGCTGGTTCGGCCACGCCCGGCCGTTCGCCTTCGAGCCCGGGTACGACCCGAAGCCGGGCATCGGCCGGTTCCTCACCAGCTCGCCCTCGCTGCTCGGCCAGGCCGCCCTCGACGCCTCGCTGGACGTCTGGGAGCGGGTCGACCAAGCGGCGGTGCGGGCGAAGAGCCTGGCGCTGACCGACCTGTTCGTCTCGCTGACCGAGGGACTGGACGGCGTCGAGGTGGCGACCCCGCGCGAGCACGCCCGGCGGGGCAGTCAGGTCGCGCTGCGGCACGCCGACGGCTACCCGGTGGTGCAGGCCCTGATCGAGCGCGGGGTGATCGGCGACTTCCGCGCACCGGACCTGATGCGCTTCGGCTTCACGCCGCTCTACGTGTCGTACACCGAGGTCTGGGACGCGGCCCGGCAGCTGGCCGAGGTGCTGGAGAGCGGTGAGTGGCGGGCGGAGCGTTTCTCCCGCCGGGGCGAGGTGACGTAGGCCGGGGACCGGGACCGGGCCTGCCTCCTTTGCCATTAATAATGCGCAGCATTAATCTTGCGCGCATGGCAAGGACATCGGCGGGCCACGAGACCCGCGAGAGGCTGCTGCGGGCGGCGGAGGAACTCTTCGCCACCCGCGGCGTGGAAGCCGCCCTGACCAGGGACATCACCCGACTGGCCGGACAGAGCAACCCGTCCGCCGTGCAGTACCACTTCGGCTCCCGCGAGGGCCTGCTCGACGCGATCATGGCCGGCCGCCAGGAACGCGCCGAGCAGGCCCTCGCGCCGCGTCTGCCCGCCCTCGCGGACACGGACCTGCCCGGACTGCTCGGCGCCCTGGTCGCGGCCGAGGCCACCGAACTGCGCACCGAACAGGGCCGGCACTGCCTGCGGATCTCCGCGCAGGTCAGCCACAACAGCGGCGTCCGCACCCGGACCCCGCACCCGACGCTGGCCGGCGGCGGCTACTGGCGCCTGATCGAGCTGGTCGAGGACCGTATCTCCGCCCTGCCGGAGCCGATCCGGCTGGAACGGATCGACCTGGTCCTCACCCTGATCGGTGCGGCCCTCGCCGACCGGGCGCAGCAGTACCTCACCGGCTCCACCCC
>NZ_JBIVVI010000469.1:0-6420 GCF_044757675.1 Kitasatospora sp. NPDC091257 | reverse complement strand
TTTTTCAAGAATATTACTGAATACGATATTAATACGAGTTACTGGTTTTCAGAGGTGTGCTCTTCGGATCTCCCCGTCCTGCCCTGGCCCTGCCGATCGGCAGGGCCAGGGCAGGAATTGCGCCTCGGGAACCTCCCGATCGGCACATGTGCGACGAGCAGCCGGCGCGCAAGGATGACGGCCATCGGGGCCCCGCCGGTGGGGCCCGGAAAGGAACCCTGCCGTGACCACCCTGTTCCCGTCGCTTCCGCGCCTGCCGCTCTCGTTCCTGTCCCTCCCGCGTCTGCCGTTCCTGTCGCTGCCGTTCCCGCCGCTCCCGCGTCCGCCGTTCGCCCTGCCCTTCGTCTGCCGGGCCCTCCTCCGCGCCTGCGTCAACGCTTCGCGGGCCATCGGTGCCGCGGGTCGCCGGCGCAGCAGCCCCTCAGCGCAGCGCCATGCCCGGGGTTCCCCGCACCGCGTACGCCGGCAGGCGCAGCCCGCCGAGGGCGGCCCGGGGCAGGCTCAGCCCGAAGCGCCGCTCGACGGCACCGAGGGCGCGGCGGAGGGCGGCCCCATCGGGCTCGCGCCCGGGGTCGCGGGGGGTCACGCCGTCGGCCTCCAGGACTCCGGCGGCGACCAGGTCCGGCACCAGCAGGTCCGGCTCCTGGCCCCAGCGCCAGCGTTCCTCGCCCAGGCCGAAGCCGCACAGCACGGCGCCGTCCCGGGCGTAGTCGAGCAGGGCCGGCCGCTGCTCCGGCATCGGGCGGAAGTGCACCACCTCGACGCCGTCGCGCGCTATCTCGATGAGCAGTTCGCCGCCCGTGGAGTCGCCGTACTCGATCGCGAACGACCAGCCGGCGCACTCGCCGACCCGGATCACACCGTCGCCGTCGTCACCGGGGCGGTAGACCTCGATGTCCAGGTCCCGGATCTCGGTGTCGCTGATCGGCTCGGTCGCGGTGGCCGGGTCGGCGCCCATCCGGCGGGCGAGCTCCTGGGGCGTGATCCCCCGGGCGAAGACGACGCCGCCGACCTCACCGTCCGGGTCGGGTCCGGCCGTTGACGGTCGGCCGGTTGACCGGCGTCCCGTTGACGGTCGACCCGTGGCCGGCCGGCCGATCTCGGCGAGCCATTGGATGCCGTCCCCGTCCTGTCCCACTCCCCCGTGCGTGCCGTCGGTCATGCCGCCCTCCCCTCGCGCATGGCCTGCGGTGACCGGGCGCGCAAGTGGGCACCCTAACCGACCCTGCCGACACCCGGCCGCCGGTCGCCGGATCAATGCCGGAACCGGCCGTGCGCGGGCCGACAACCACCCCTGTTCGATCGGAAGGAGGCCGATCCGGAATCGAACCCACCCGGCCCGCACCGCCGTTCACCGGGCGCCACCGTTCACCCGGACCGCACCGCCGTTCACCCGGCACCTGCGCGGCCCGGCTCCCCGGACACTCACCCGGACCCGGCGGGCACCTTCCGGCCCACGGCTTCGAACAGCAGCCTCGCGGCCACCGTTGCCCCGTCGGTACGGATGCCGCCGGCCACGGCCCCCGCCCGCGCCCGGGTCCCGGGCACCAGGGCCGTACCGAGCGCGGCGGAGAGCGAGTCTACGGTCGGCGTCCGGTCGAGGTGGGCCGCGCCGATGCCCAACTCGGCGACCCGGGCGGCCCAGTACGGCTGGTCGGCGATCCGGGGGACGACCACCTGCGGCACGCCCGCCACGGCCGCGGTCGTCGTGGTGCCGGCGCCGCCGTGGTGGACGACGGCGGCCACCCTGCGGAACAGGGCCTGCTGGTTCACCTCGCCGACGACGTGACAGTCCTCGCGGTCGTCGATCGGGGTGAGCCCGGCCCAACCCCGGGCGAGCAGCACCCGGCGGCCGTGCGCACGGCTCGCTTCGACGGCCACCCGCGCGATGCCCTCCGGGGCATGCGCGGCCATGCTGCCGAAGCCGACGTACACGGGTGGTTCACCGGCGTCCAGGAACGCCTCCAGGTCGGCCGGGAGCGGGCGGTCGTCGGGGAAGATCCACGCCCCGGTCGGCACCACGTCGAGTTCCGTCATGCCCTCCGACGGGCACAGGGTCGGATCCGCCGCCAGCCACGGCCGCTCGGTGAAGACGTGGTCGCGGACGTTCTGCACCGGTGGCAGACCGATGGCCGCCCGGTGGTCGTTGAGCGCCTCCCGGTACAGCCCGTTGACCCGCTGGGCGTCCTGCTCCCAGAGCTTCCGGTAGTCGGTCTCGTCCTGCGGGGACGGCGTGCCCGGCCGCCGGCCGGGACGGAAGTGCCGCGAGGGCAGTCCGAAGATGTGGAAGCAGGCCAGCACGTAGTGGAGGCCGAGCTTCTCCGCGACGTCCCGCGCCCCCGCCGGCATCAGGCCGGTCGCCAGCAGCACGTCGCAGCCCTCGGCCGCCGCGGTCAGCGTCTCGAACCTCGCGGCGACCAGCTCGCGGGCCAGCCGGAACGCGTCCTCCGCCGTCGGCAGCTCAGGACCGGCGACGATCGAGCGCACCGACGGGCCGACCGGCACCAGCGGCACCCCGACCCTCGCCAGCAGGGCCGCGAACTCCTCATCCGGCGGCGCGCACACCCGCACCTCCGCGCCGAGCCCCCGCAGCGCCGCCGCCAGCCCCGCCAGCGGCTCGACATCCCCGCGCGATCCCCATGTCGTCATCAACACGCGCATTTCACGACTCCCGTTTCCGCAGGTCATGGCCTTACGGTCGGGATTCTGCGCCACAACGGGGGCCTTGCCGCAAGCCCCGGGTCACGCTGTAGCTTGATAGTGGCAGGGGGATCCACTCTCCCTGCCGTTACCGGAGCAGCGACCCCGAGCTCTACCCCAGGACCCAGGGCGAGTACCTGCGCGACGCCCTCGGCACGGGCTACGTCGCCATCGGTCTCACCTTCGGCCGCGGCTCGTTCCTCACCAAGGACTCCCCGTTCGCCCCCGACTGGAAGAAGGTCACCGTTCCCCCGGCCACCGCCGGAATGAACGAGTACGTCCTCGACCGGGTGCGCCCCCGCGACTACGACGTCGACCTGCGCTCCGCCCCGCCGGCCACCCGCTCCTGGCTGGACACCGCCCGCCCGACCTACGACGCCGGGACGGAGTTCCGCAGCGACCCGCTGCCGCGCCTGGCGATCGGCCCGGCCTACGACGCCCTGGTCCACCTCCACGAGACCGGCGCGGCCCGCCTCCTCTGAGCGCCGGCTCCTGGCGTCAGTGGTCGCTGCTAGCGTGCCTCTCCGTCAGCACGGGTACGCGGGACGACGGACCGCACCACCGACGGGGAGGCACCAGCACGTGCGGGAAGTGACGCGTCACACCGTGGTCCAGCAGCGGATCCGCGACGCCCTGGGGGACGTCCGCGGCCGGGCGCTCGGCCATTGGTACGACCTTGAGGACGAGTTGACCATCGGGTCGGTCCGCGCGATGGGCGAGGAGCTGCTCGACCACGTCGCCGCCCTCTCCCTGGAGGACGGGGGCCTCACCGGAGCCGACGCCCGCGCGGCCGTGTGGACGGCGGCCGAGTGCGCCCTCGGCGTGCTCCAGCTCGGCTGCTTCCCCCGGGGCGACTTCGACGTCCCCTTCCCGTACATCGGCAGGACGCTGGACAGCGAGGACGTCCGCTTCGGTGCGGTCGTGGACTTCGCGCCCACGGCCGCGACCTGGGTGGAGGCCTTCGCGATGTGCCTGATCGGCGGTCTGCTGCCGCACCGCGACCGCATGCTCGGCCCGCTGCTCGTCGAGGACTACGCGCCCGCGGTCCGCGACGGCCTGCCCCACTCGGACCTGACGTCCGTCTCCGAGCCCGCGGACCTGGCCGGGATGACGGCCCTCGGCTCGTACCTCTTCGTCGTGGAGACGGATCGGTCGCCGTGGATCGCCCCCGGTCCCGTCCCGCTGCGCAAGCCGGACGCCGACGAGCGCGCGGCCGCCGCCCGGGGCCTGGACGCCGCGGCCGGGGCGGCACCCGGCGGGCTGAGCCCGGACCAGCGGCTGCTGCGGGTCCTGCTGGACGACGACCGGGCCGCCTTCGAGGAGGCGCTCGCCGCCCGCCTCGCCCTCCACCGCGACAGCACGCCCGCGACGGCCCGGCCCCGCACCCTGCTCCCGGTCGTCCCGATCGCCCTCGCCGCCCTCGCGGTCCAGGCGCACGGGTGGGAGCTCGGCATATCCTCCGGCTACCTCCCGGCGACGCTGGTCGGCACGGGCTGATCGGTCCGACCGTCCACGGCGATCAGGTCGACGGCCCGGTCGGCACCGTACGGGCGGACGTCCCGGAAGACGGTGACGGAAGGCGTGGTCATGGGCTGCTCGCTCTCGCTCTGGTTCCCGAGGTGGTCCGGCGCCGTGGACGGATACTGTCCGACAGGAAAAACGTCCTACCTTTCATTCAACCGCTGCTGATCCCGCCGTTGGCCGCCAGTGCCGCGCTGGTGCACGGAGCGCCCGCGCTGCCGATCTCGCAGCCGCGCAACCCGATCGGCGGCCGGCTGATGTCGGCCCCGATCGGCTTCGCCACCCTGGCCGTCACCGGCAGTACCACCTGGGGCGCGGCCGTGGCCGCCGGGCTCTCACTGGGCGCGATGATGCTCACCCACCTCTCGCACTCCCCGGCCGCGGCCACCGCCGTGATCGTGGTCCTGCAAGGCCCCGCACCCCGTGCCCTTCCTCCCGCTGCTCGTCCTGGCCACCGTGCTGCTGGTCGTCATCGGCCTGCTGCCCGGCCGGATCGGCAGGCACCCGGTGCGCTACCCGGTGTCCTGGTGACGGCCACGCCGAACTGACGGCCGCCGACCGCAGCCACGGCCGCGGCGGGCCCTCACGACCCCAGGTACCTCAGCACCGCCAGCACCCGGCGGTGGTCGTCCGGCGCCTGCGGCAGGTCGAGCTTGGTGAAGATGCTCGCGATCCGCTTGGCCACCGTGGCCTCGGTGACCACCAGCCGACGGGCGACGGCCGCGTTGGAACGGCCCTCCGCGATCAGCGCCAGCACCTCGCGCTCCTTGGGGCTCAGGCGCTGCAGCGGGTCGTGCCGGCGGGTCAGCAACTGGCGGACCACCTCCGGGTCCACCACCGTCCCGCCCCCGGCCACGTCGGTGAGGGCGGCGACGAACTCCCGCACCTCGCCGATCCGGTCCTTGAGCAGGTAGCCGGTGCCCGCGCCCCGGTCGCCGGCGGAGATCAGCTCCGCGGTGTACCCCTGCGAGACGTACTGGCTGAGCACCAGGACGGGCAGCCGCGGATCCTCCTCGCGCAGCCGGCGGGCCGCGCGCAGTCCGTCGTCGGTGTTGTCCGGGGGCATCCGGACGTCGACGACCACCACGTCCGGCCGGTGCTCCCGGACCGCCTCGACCAGTGCCGGGGCGTCGCCGACGGCGGCCGCCACGGTGTGCCCGAACCGCTCCAGCAGGGAGACCAGGCCCTCCCGCAGGAGCACCGAGTCCTCCGCGACGACTAACCGAAGTGCCGGCACGGGATCTCCACTCGCAGGACGGTCGGCCCACCGGCCGGGGAACGCAGGCACAGGGTGCCGTCGATAACGGCGAGCCGGTCGCTGATGCCCAGCAGACCGGTTCCGGCGGCCGGGTCGGCGCCGCCGGCCCCGTCGTCCCGGATCTCCAGCACCAGCCCGTCCGCCGCCGCGCGGCCGTGCACCGAGGCGCGCCGGGCGCCGCTGTGCCGGACCACGTTCGCCAGCGCCTCGCAGACCACGAAGTAGGCGGCGGCCTCGACCGGGGCGGGCGGCCGCCCGGGCAGCGCGACGTCGACGTCCACCGGCACCGCCGAGCGGCCCGCGAGGTCCCGCACCGCCGGTTCCAGCCCCCGGTCGGTGAGGACCTGCGGATGGATGCCGTGGATCAGTTCGCGCAGTTCCCGCAGCGCCGTCTGCACCTCCTCCCGGGCCTCCCGGACCTGCCGGGCAGCGGCCGACTCCTCGGGCAGGTCGAGACCGGCCAGGCCGAGTTTGACGGAGAGCGAGACCAGCCGCTGCTGGGCGCCGTCGTGCAGGTCGCGCTCGATCCGTCGCCGTTCCACCTCGTACGCGTCCACCAGCCGGGCCCGCGAGGCCACCACTCGGGTCAGCTCGTTCTCGGCGGGCTCCAGCACGGCCCGGGCGGTCACCGCCCGTACCCCCGCCCAGGCCGCCAGCGGGTAGGCCGCCACCGGGAGCAGCACGAGTCCGGCGAGCGGTCCGAGCCAGGAGGCGGTGGGGTTCGCGGTGGGCTGGAACGGGGCGGCCAGCAGGAACAGCGGGGTGCCGAGGCCCACCGCGACCAGTCCGAGGTCGATCCACCAGAGCAGCAGCAGGGAGACCAGCCCGTAGCCGAGGTCGCGCCGGGCCGCCGGCCCCCGGAACAGTGCGCGGGCACGTCCACGCCGCCACGGCGGCAGCTCCCGCACCGCCGCCTACTCGCTGGAGGCGATGCGGGACGA
>NZ_JBIVVI010000468.1:0-6428 GCF_044757675.1 Kitasatospora sp. NPDC091257 | reverse complement strand
GGGGGGGGGGTGGGGGCGGGGGCCGCCGTGACGTCGGACCGGTCGGTCAGCGGTTCACCGCCCGCATGCCGTCCTCGTCGTAGCGTTCACCCGCCACGTCGGGCAGCTCGGCGTCGATGCGGGCCAGGTCGTCCGCGGTGAGCTCGACGTCGACGGCGCCCGCGTTCTGGTCCAGGTAGGTGCGGCGCTTGGTGCCGGGGATCGGCACGAGGTCCTCGCCGCGAGCCAGGACCCAGGCGATCGCCAGCTGGGCAGGGGTGACGTCCTTCTCCGCGGCGATCTCGTTCACCTTCTCCGCGAGCTTGAGGTTGGCCGCCAGGTTGGCCCTGGTGAAGCGCGGGTTGGTGCGGCGGAAGTCGTCCTGGTCCAGCTCGTCCGGGGAGCTGAAGCGACCCGCGAGGAAGCCGCGGCCGAGCGGGGAGTACGGCACGAAGCCGATGCCGAGTTCCCGGCAGGCGGGGAGGACCTCGGCCTCCACGTCCCGCGTCCAGAGCGAATATTCGCTCTGGACGGCGGTGACCGGGTGGACGGCGTGGGCGCGGCGGATGGTCTCCGCGCTCGCCTCGCTCAGCCCGATGTGACGGACCTTGCCCTCGGCGACCAGTTCGCCGAGGGCGCCGACGGTCTCCTCGATGGGCACGTTCGGGTCGACCCGGTGCTGGTAGTACAGGTCGATGCGGTCGGTGCCGAGCCGCGCGAGCGAACCGTGGACGGATTCGCGGACGTGCTCGGCGGAGCCGTCCTGGCGGCCCACGGTCGACATGTCGCCCGGTACGGCGCTGTCCATCCGGTAGTTGAACTTCGTGGCGATCACGTACTCGTCGCGGTGTCCCCGGACGGCCTCGCCGACCAGGGACTCGTTGGTGAGCGGTCCGTAGACCTGTGCCGTGTCGAGGAAGGTGATGCCGAGGTCGAGGGCGTGCCGGATGGTCGCGGTGGCCTCGTCCTGGTCGGCCGTGCCGTAGAAGGCGGACATCCCCATGCAGCCGAGGCCGATGGCCGATACCTGGAGGTCCCGCAGACTGCGCTGTCGCACGTGAGCTTCCCTTCGTCTCGTCTCTGCCGTGGCCCGGCGCCGTCGTGGCGCCCCGGTCCGGGTGACCGGTCGGCCCCGTTTCCCTCGGAGCGGACCCTACGGTGCCGGTGCCCTCCGGAGGCGGACCGGCACGGCCGGCTGCGGGCACCCGTGCACGGTGGGCCCACAGGTGTGGCCCTCCCCGACCGCGGCGTCCGTCACCGGTGGTGTCGGCGAGGAAGCGGGGATGCCTGTCGGCACGGCGCCTCGGCGAAACCCCGCACGCCGGTCACGGCGTCTGCTGTTTTTCGTCAGGCCGGGCCTGGGCCGCTCGCCCGGATTGACCTGGATCACCGGCGCCTTTCGGTCGCGCGATCATTTTCGGCCGTAATCGAATCCTTGACGGTTCGCGCCGCATTCGACCCCCCTATCCTCGTGCCCGATCGCAGCTCTGTCGGAGCCAGGCGATACACGCACGGAATTCCCGCCCAAACCGCCCACGATGGGGGATCGTCAACTACCGGAACGGCCTCTGCCTGGACCTCGCCGGCTGGGCCGGCGACGGAAGTGACCGGGCCAACGACCTGCCCCTGACCGTTTACCCCTGCTACGACAGTTCGTGGCACGGCGGCGTCTACGACGGCTACGACGACCACATCTGGCGTTTCGCCGGCTGATCCCACGCCAACCCGTCGATCCCGCACGCTCCTTGTGAAGCGTGCGGGATCGACACCGGCGGGACCGCGGTCGGCGTCGCGGCCGAGGGGGTACCGGCTGACAAGCCGATCACAGCTATGGACCCCACCGGAGACGGCAAGTACGGTGGGCGCGTCGCTGGAGGCCCGCCCCGAAATGCCTTCGAGCTGACCTTCTTGGGCTGCCCGACCGCACTCGGCATCAGCCCGCACACAGCATCGGCAATGACAACTGACCAGCGCTCAAAAGGGCGTTTGCACCGAAAACCCGACGGACGTGGATCCGGTGCAGTGGCGCGTTCATGAGGGGGATCGACAATGACGTCGGCGAGCATGTCCGAAACCGGCCAGGTTCATCGGGCTTTCGAGGAACAGGCGAGACGGACCCCGGACGACATCGCCGTGGTGGCGCGGTCGGCCCGGACCACGTACTCGGAGCTCGACCGCAGGGCCGCCGCCGTGGCCCGCGAGTTGCGCCGCCTGGGCGTCGGGAGGGGTTCGCTGGTGGGGGTCTGCCTGGACCGCGACGAGTGGCTGATCCCGGCGCTGCTGGGGGTCTGGAAGGCCGGTGCGGCCTACGTGCCGCTGGATCCGGCCCACCCGGCGGACCGCCTGGAGTTCATCGCCACGGACGCCGGGATCTCCCACCTGGTCTCCTCGTCGGCCGTCCTTGAGCGCCGCGGCGACGTCCGCCGGGCCGCCGGCGTCGACCTGCTGCTCGTCGAGACGGTGGTCCCGGGCGCGGACGACCGCGCCGCCCTCGACATGTCCGGCGAGCCGACGGACGCCGCGTACGTGATGTACACCTCGGGCTCGACCGGTCGGCCCAAGGGCGTGGTGGTCGAGCACCGCAATGTGACGGCCCTGCTGCGGTGGGAGTCGTCCGTGTACTCGGCCGGCGAACTCCGCGGGATGCTGGCCGCGACGTCCGTCTGTTTCGACCCGTCGGTGACCCAGTTGTTCCTCCCGCTGCTCGGCGGCGGGACGGTGATCCTGGCCGAGAACCTGCTCGCGCTGCCGGCCCTGCCCGCGAGGGACCAGGTCACGATGGTCTACGGGACGCCGTCCGTACTGGCCGCGCTCGTGCGTGAGCCGCTGCCACCGGGCGTGCGCACCGTCCGCGCGGGCGGGGAACCGCTCACCCGGGCCCTGGCGGACCGGATCTACGCCAACGCCGGCGTACGACGGGTCGTCCAGAGCTACGGCCCGACCGAATGCACTGTCAGCTGCGTGACCCACGAGGTGCCCAGGGCCGGGCGGGGGGAGCCGCCGATCGGGTCGCCCTACGCGCAGAGCGGCCTCTCGATACGTGACAGCGCCGGGAACCCGCTCGGCGACGGCGAGGTCGGGGAACTCTGGGTGTCCGGTCCGCTGGTCAGCAGGGGCTATCTGGCCCGGCCGGAGCTGACGGCCGAACGGTTCGTCACGGATGCGGCCGGAGTCCGGCACTACCGGACCGGCGACCTGGTCCGGCGGGCGGACGGGCTCCACCACTTCGCCGGGCGGGTCGACGACCAGGTGAAGGTCCGCGGCTTCCGGATCGAGCCGGGCGAGGTCCAGGCGACGCTCGCGGGACACCCGGCCGTCCAGCACGCCGTGGTGCTGGCGCCGGCGGACGTGGACGGCACCCGGCAGCTGGTGGCCTACGCGGAGTCGGCCGACCGGACGCTCACCGAGGCGCGGCTGCGTGCCTGGCTCCGGGACAGGCTGCCGGACCACCTGGTGCCGTCCCGGATCGCCGTCCTCGACCGCCTGCCCGTCGGTCCGACCGGCAAAGCCGATCGCGTCGCACTGGCCGCGGTGGAGTTCGGCCGCGGGGTCGACACCGAGTACGTCGCCCCGCGCACCGACACCGAGCAGCGGATCGCGGCGGTCGTCGCCGGTGTCCTCGGTCTGGCGGATGTCGGCATCCACGACGACTTCGGCGCGCTCGGCGGCCATTCCCTGGCGGCCGCCCGCGTCTGTGCCGTCCTGGGCCGCGACTTCGGAACGACCGTCCCGCTGGCGGGCTTCCTCGCCGCGCCCACCGTCGCCGGACTCGCCTCGCTGCTGCGAGCCCGGTCGGCCGACGGCCCGGGCACCGGGCCGGAGCCCGCGTTGGTCCGTCACACAGGGCGGGACACGTACCCGCTGACGTCCGCGCAGCAGGGGATGTGGCTGCTGCGGCAGGTCAGTTCCGCCGAGCGCGCCACGACCATCGCCTTCCGACTGGGCCTGCGCGGACTGCGGGGCACGGCGCGGCTACGGGCCGCGCTGGACGCGGTGGTCGAGCGGCACGAGGTGTTGCGCAGCGTCGTGCCGGCCGGCGTCGTGGTGGACGCCTCGGGTCGGGGAGCGGACGACGAACCGGTCGCGCTGGTCCGCCCGCCGGCCCCGGTGCCGTTCGAGGAGCACGATCTCAGGGGAGTGCCCGAGGCGGAGCGGGTGAGCCGGGCGGCCGAGCTGACTCGCGCGGCCGCGGGCCACGCGTTCGACCTCGCCACCGAGACACCGCTCCTCAGGGCCACCCTGCTCCGGCTCGACGACGACACCGCCGAACTGGTCGTCGTGACCGACCACGTGGCGTTCGACGGCTGGTCGATCGGCGTCCTGATGTCGGAGCTGGTCGGCGTCCCGGGTGGTGGGGCGGACCACGGGTCGGGCAGCGGCTCGGACATCACGCCGCCGCCCGTACAGGTCGGCGACATCGCGCTGCACGAGCGCGCGCTGGCCGCCGGGCCCGACCGGGTCGAGGAGTTGCGGGCCTTCTGGGCCCGGGAGCTGGCGGACGCCGTCCCGCCGCACGACCTCCTCTCCGCCGGGCCCACCAGCCCCGGTCGACTGGTCGGCGAACGGCTGGCCCGTCCCCTCGACGCCGACACGGCGGCGATGCTGCGCGAGCTCGCGGCCGACTGCGGATCCACTCCGTTCTCGATGTTCCTGACCGCGCTCGGTGTGCTGGTCGCCGGCCTCACCGGCCGGTCCGACGTCGTCCTGGGCGCAGCCGTGGCGCACCGGGCGCACCCCGACCTGGAGGCGGTCGTCGGGCCACTGGTCGGCATCATGCCGATCAGACTGAGGCTGGCGGAGGGACTGTCCTTCCGGAGCGCCGTCGGCCGTGCCTCCGCCACGACTGCCCGCGTCATGGACCATCCGGGGTTCACCGTGCAGGACGCCTTCGAGGCGGCCGGCGTCGAACACCCCCGGGGAACGATCGGCACCCCGGTCGTGCTCTCGCTCCAGCCGGCCGGCCTCCCGGTGGCGGTGGAGCACGACGGCGTCCGTCTGGAGCTGCTCGGCGAGGTGAGCAGCGGCGGGACGCAGGCGGCGCTGACCGTGTTCGTCAACGAGACGGCGCGGGGGCCCGAGCTCCAGATCGAGTACGACGTGGACCGGTTCGGCCCGGCCGACGCCGAGGCGTTCGCCGACCGGCTGCTCCGGGTCCTGCGCGCCGCGGCGGCCGATCCGGACCTTCCGCTGTCGGCCCTGGAGCTGGTGAGCGGAGCGGAGAAGGCCGCTCTGCTCGCCGCCGGCACCGGAGTCCCGCTGCCGGCCGGCGGTCCGCGGACCGTGGTGGCGGCCGTTCTCGAACAGGCCGCCCAGCGACCGGCCTCGGTGGCCGCCTCCGACTCGGCCGGTGAACTCAGTTACGCGGAACTGGCCGAACGGTCCCGGCGAGTGGCCGCGGCCCTGCTCGCGAGAAGACCGGCCGAGCCCGCGGCAGGACCGGCGGCGGCATTCACCGTGGGGGTCTGCCTTCCCCGCGACCGGTACCTGCCCGCCGCCCTGCTCGGCGTCCTGCGAGCCGGTGCGGCCTACGTTCCCCTGGAACCGGACCAGCCCACCGAACGGCTGCGCGGCCAACTCGCCGACTCCGGGGCAACCGTCGTCGTCGCCGCCGAGGAGACCCTCGCGCTGGCCGGCGAGCTCGGCGAATCGGTCGGCGTCGGTGTCCTCGACCTGGGCGGCCTGACCGACCCCGGGCCCACGAGGCTGCCCGAGGCCGCGCCCGAGGGTCTGGCGTACGTGCTGTACACCTCCGGTTCGACCGGCCGGCCCAAGGGCGTGGAGGTCACTCACGCGAGCCTGGCGGCCTTCGTGGCCGCGATGCGGATCAGGCCGGGCATCCGGCCCGACGACGTGATGCTGGGTCTCACGTCACCGGCCTTCGACGTGTTCGGGTTCGAACTCTGGGTCAGCCTGGCCTGCGGACTCCGGCTGGCGATGCTGGACCGCAAGGCCGCGGTCGACGGGTATGCCGTCGCGCGGTTCATCGACCGGGCCGGGGTGACGCTGATGACCGCCACGCCGACCACGCTTCGGATGCTGGTCGCCGCCGAGTGGTCGGCCCCAGGGGTGCGCGTCGTCAGCATCGGCGAGCCGATGGACCCCGGGCTGGCGCGCGAACTCCTGGCGCGGACAGGCGAATTGTGGAACGCCTACGGGCCCACCGAGAGCACGGTCTACTCGACCGTGGCGCAGGTGGGGACGCCCGTCGGCGAGGCGGTGCCGATCGGCCGTCCGTTGGCCGGGGAGACGGCCTACGTGCTGGACGCCATGGGCCGGCTGGTGCCGCCGGGAGTCACCGGAGAACTGTGGATCGGCGGTGCGGGCGTCGCCCGGGGCTACCGGAACCGGCCCGAGGCGACCGCGGCGGCGTTCACCGCGGATCCGTTCGCGCCGGGCGGACGGCGCTACCGGACCGGTGATCTGGCCCGCTGGCGGCCATGGGGGTCCTC
>NZ_JBIVVI010000467.1:0-6432 GCF_044757675.1 Kitasatospora sp. NPDC091257 | reverse complement strand
CCCACCAGTGCGCCCACGGATACCACTCCCCACCCTGCTGGCCGGCCTCGTCGCCGGCTGCTGTGCCGCCGCCACGCTGCTGCCCGCCACGGCCGCCTTCGCCGCCCCGGCTGCTTCCGCCGCCGCGGCCGCCTCCGGGTCGAGCGCCCGGCCCGCGGCCGGCGCCCCGGCGGCCGACCCGGGCTCCGCCCTGCCGAAGCCGCTCGGCGCCTTCCTCACGGTCGACCCGGCCGAGCAGTCCCGTGCGGCCGAGGAACCCGCCCCCGTCGCCAAGCCGCTGCCCCCGGCGCTGCTCGGGCAGCTCGTGATGGGCCAGCCGGCCGGCACCGCCGTGCAGACCGCGCAGCGCCCGGCCGGGCCGAAGACGTCCCCGGTCAAGCAGCCCCTCGCCGCCCGCGGTGCCGCCGCCGCGGCCGCCACCGCGCAGAGCTGCACCCCGGCCGACTTCGGCAGCCGCAGCGGGGCCGACCTGGTCTCCTTCCTGGAGGCCTCGACCCCGGACTGCGTCAACACGCTGTTCAACGTCACCGGCACGGACGCGGGCGCCGTCTTCAAGGAAGCGAAGATGCTCACCGTCGCCAACGCCTTCCAGAACGCGGCGGGCGGCTACACCGGCGACAACTCGACCGGCATCCTGCAACTCGTGCTCTTCCAGCGGGCCGGCTGGTACGTGCAGTCGAACAACGCGGGGGCGGTCGGCCCGTACGACGCGGCCCTGACCGGTGCCTCCAAGGCCGCCCTGGACGCGTTCTTCGCCGCGCCGCACCGCACCGACGTGAGCGACGGCAACGGCACCGTGCTCAACGAGGTCCTGGTGCTCACCGACAGCGCCAACCTCCAGGGCAGCTACCTGGGCGTCTACAAGCAGGTGCTGACGTCGTACGACAACGCGTACAACGCCTTCCCGAAGATGCTCAAGGCGGTCAACGCGGTGCTCTCCGCTCCGCTGTGGCGGGGCAACTGGAACCCCGACTTCGTCAGCGCGGTCGGCGCGGACCCGAGCATCGGCGCCACCCTGGGCGACTTCGCCCTGAACCACAAGGACCTGCTCGGCACCGCCAACGCCTACCTGGACGTCAACGCGGGCAACGACCTCGGCCGGATGGCCGGCGACGGCCCGGCGGTCGAGGCCGCGGTCAAGGGCAAGGTCAAGGCCGTCCTCGACGGCGCCCGGATCACCGGCGCCACCGGCCCGCTGTACGTCCACACCGCGTACCAGGCCAACAGCTTCGACCCCGGCCAGTGCTCGTACTACGGCACCTGCGACCTGCCGGCCAAGCTGACCGCCGCGGTGCTGCCGAACCAGCTGGTCTGCGACAACCGCACCATCCTGACCGAGGCGCTCCCGCCCGCCGACCTGTCCGCGGTCTGCGCCAGCCTGCGCGGCGAGGACACCTTCTTCCACAAGCTGGTGAAGGACAACGGGCCGATCCCCGGCCAGTACGACAAGGAGCTGACCCTCGCGGTCTTCGCCAACCAGGCCGACTACCTGACCTACTCCTGGGCGATCTTCAACAACTCCACCGACAACGGCGGACAGACCGTCATGGACCCGACCGACCCGAACAACCGGGCCGTGTGCGTGATGTACCAGAAGTCCTGGAACGACGGCTTCACCGCCAACGTGTGGAACCTCAACCACGAGTACACCCACTACCTGGACAACATCTACGACCTCAAGGGCAACTTCTCCACCGAGATCTCCGTCCCGGACATCTGGTGGATCGAGGGCGTCGCCGAGTACGAGTCCTACGCCTACCGCGGCACCACCGACACCCAGGCGATGGCCGAGGCCGCCAGGCACACGTACAAGCTGAGCACGATCTTCCAGAACACGTACGGCAATTCGGACACCGTGCGCACCTACCCGTGGGGCTACCTGGCGGTCCGGTACATGTTCGAGAAGCACCCGGCCGACATCGACTCCGTGCTCGCGCACTTCCGCACCGGCGACTACCAGGGCGGCTACGCGGTCTACAACGGCATCGGCACCGGCTACGACGCCGACTTCGACGCCTGGCTCGACGCCTGCGCCGGTGGCGCCTGCTACGCGGCCGGCCCGACCGCGCTGTTCGGCCAGACCGTGAACGGCCCGACCGTCACCCTGACCGACAAGTCCGTCCAGACCGGCCCCGGCCGGATCACCGCCTGGCACTGGACCTTCGGCGACGGCGGCTCGTCCGACCAGCAGAACCCGAGCCACACCTACGCGGCCGCCGGCACCTACACCGTCGCGCTGACCGTCACCGACGACACCGGCAGGACCGCCAGCACCCCGACCTCCGTCACCGTGACCACCGGCGGAGGCGGCGGCCCCACCACCCCGCCGGCCTGCACCGACCCCCGCGCCGACGCGCTCGGCAAGAACTGCTCGCGGGCCGATCTGGCGGCGACCGCCGGCAACCTGGACTACCTGTACGTCTACCTGCCGGCCGGCACCAGCACCCTGAGGATCACCACCTCCGGGGGCACCGGCACCGCCTCCCTGTACTACAACGAGAGCACCTGGGCCTCGCCGAGCGCGTACACCGCCTCGTCCACCAACCCGGGCACCACCCAGAGCATCACGGTGACCAACCCGACGGCGGGCTACCGCTACGTGAGCCTCTACGCGAACACCGACTTCAGCGGGGTGACCGTCAGCACCCAGTTCTGATCCGCCTCCCTTCCGGCGCGGGCCGGGTCCGTGGCAGCCGCCGCGGGCCCGGCCGTTCGGCGTCCCGGTGACGGCGAGGTTGCGCGGGGGCGTGCGGCAGGTGTGCGGGCGGTGTGCACGCGCCCTTGTTGTGCTAGCACTTGAGCGCTAGCTTGAACGGCATGGGTAAGAAGCAGCTGAACGTGCGGGTCGACGCCACGACCGCCGAGATGGCCCGGGAACGGGCGGAGCAGCAGGGGATCTCCATGAACCAGTACATCGAGCGCCTGGTCCAACAGGACATGGGCGAGTCCGGGCGGGCCTTCGTGGACGCGGCCGCGCAGTTCATGAAGGAGTACGAGTCGGCCTTCCTCGCCGAGTTCGGGGAGCCCGGCGACCTCCAGGACGTGCGCCGTTGAAGCTGGAGGTCGACCTCTCGTGGCTGCTCATGACCGCCGAGCAGTACACCCCCGGTGACCCGCAGGTCACCGACTACGGCTCGCTGCTCGCGGCCGTCACCCGCCACCAGGCCGAGATATTCGACATCGCGGTCTACCCCGAACCACAGGACCGCGCCGCCGCGCTGATGCACCAGCTGATCCGGGTGCCCGCCCTGGAGAAGACCAACGAACTCTTCGCGACCGCCGTCGCCTACGCCTACCTGGTCGCCAGCGGCTGCACCATTGCCACCACCGCCCGCGAGGTGCGCAGCCTCTCCCGGGCCATCCGCGAGGGGCGGCTCGGGGTGTCGGGCGTCGCCGAGCGGCTGGCGGCCTGGATGGTGGACGAGGCGGAAGGGGAGGAGGTCACCGGGGCGGACGAGGAGGACGAGGACGACGACTGATCGGCGCCGTCCTCGGCCGGCCCCGGGGCGCCGGGCGGCGGGGCCGCAGGGCTGCTACTGGGCGGTGGGCTGCTGCCGGGCGGGCTCCTGCTGGGCGGAGGGTTCCGCGATCAGGGCCGTCGCGAAGGTGCGGAAGCCGGCCCGGCGGTAGATCCGGGCGACGTCCTCGTCGGCGGCGGACAGGAACACCGTCCGAACCCCGTTCGCCCGGGCGTGCGCGACCAGCGCCGCGGTGACCGCCAGGCCCAGTCCGCGGCGGCGCGCGGACGGGAGCGTGCCCACCCCGGCCACCTCGGTGACCGGGCCCACCGGGTTGTGCTGGCCGGCGCACAGGGCCGTGCCGTCCTCCAGGGCCGCGGCCAGCACGGTGGTGCCGGCGGCGATCCGCCGGGCGACCTGCTCCGCCGTGCCGTCGGCCGTCAGCCGCGCCGCGGCCGTGGCCAGCTCGGCCGCACCGGTCGGGCCGACCGCCGTGCCCGGATCGCCGAAGGCCAGGTGCGGGACGGCGAGCGCGGCCGCCAGTTCCGGCGCGTCCGGGGCCAGCACCCGGACCTCCACCGGCTCCGGCAGCTCGGGCGCCGGGGCCGCTTCGTCCTGCGGGCCCAGTACCAGCAGCGGGTGCTCGTGCACCGTCAGGCCCGCCGCCTCGACCGCCGCGCGAAGCTCCGGGGTCTGCTCGGCCACCCACTCGAAGGCCTCCGGGACGCCCAGCTCCCGCTGCCGCTCCAGCACCCGGCGGACGTCCTCGGCGGTGGCGGCCGAGCCGCGGTGGCCGAGGGTCGGGCGGGCGTAGTACGGCCAGCCGCCCCCGTCCCGGACGAACAGGGTCAGCGGTCCGAAGTCCTCGGTGCGGGCGGCGCTGCGCGGCACGGCGTCGTAGTAGCGCTCGATCTCGTCGAGCAGGGGGCGGTCGGGAACATGATCAACAGGGGTCACGGCGTGCATCCAAGCAGGGGCTGTGGCGCGGTGCCACCGGATTTCCGGGGCACGTCCCGGGGGCCCTCGCCGCCTCCCCGATGCCCCTCGGCGTCTCCCCGGGGGCCGATTGTTGCCGAACGCTTACCCGCTCGCAGCGATCTTGTGCGAACACAGCGTGCATGCTGAAGGCTTTACAGCTCTGCCGAGGGGGACGGCGGACGTCTGCACTAGGCGAGGCAAGGGGGAAGACAGGCCCATGAGGCTCTGCTTTCTGGTGGAGGAACACTACCGGCACGACGGCATGCCGCTCGACGTGGCACGCCAACTCACGGCGTGGGGACACCGGGTGGACGTGCTGCGCCCCGGGGACTCGCTGCTGGCGATCTCCGAGGAGGTCCGGGCCGGCAGCCACGACGCCTGGGTGCTCAAGACCGTGTCCGGCGGGCCCGGGCTGACCCTGCTGGAGTCGGCCGCCGCCGTCGGCCTCACCACGGTGAACGACGTGCGCTCGATCCGCGGGGTCCGGGACAAGGCGCTCGCCGCGGTCATCGGCCGCACCCGCGGGCTGCCCGTCCCGGTGACGTACGCGGCCGCGCGCTGGGAACGGCTGGCGGAGATCCCGGCCGCCGAGTACCCGCTCGTGGTCAAGCCCGCCGACGGCAGCTCCGGGCGTGCCGTCCGGCTGGTGCGCAGCCCCGACCAGCTGCTGGAGGTCGGGCCGGAGCTGGCGGGGGAGGGGCTGCTGATCGCCCAGCCGTACGTGCCCAACTCCGGGACCGACCTCAAGGTGTACTGCGTCGACGGCGAGCTCTTCGCGACGGAACGTTCCTCCCCGCTGCACCCGGGGCAGGGCGTGCGCGAACGGCAGGTGCCGCTGCCGGGGAGCGTCGCGCGGATCGTGGCGCAGGTCGGCGAGGTGTTCGGGCTGGACCTGTACGGGGTCGACGTGCTGCTGGGGCCGGACGGGCCGGTGGTGGTGGACGTCAACGACTTCCCGAGTTTCCGGCAGGTGCCGGACGCGGTGGCCCGGGTCTCCCGGGCGGTGCTGCGGCTCGCGCGCAGCGGGACGGCCGTGTCGGTGCCCGGCGGGCCCGCCGAACTGGTGCCCGGCGGGCCGGTCGAGCTGGTGTCCGCAGGCGGCGACGCCTACGGTCAACTCGGCTTCGGTGAGGGTGAGTTGCTGTGAAGATCGGACTGATCACCGGCGACCCGGGGCATCCGGTGCTGGCCTCGGCGGCCGAACTGCTGGTGCGCCGGGGGCACGAGGTGGCGGTCGTCCCGCCCGCCGGGCCCGTGACCGGGCTCGCCGACGTCTGCCTGCTCAAGGCCCGCACGCCTCAGGCGCTGGCGCTGGCCGGGGAGCTGGAGCGGCGGGGCGTGCCGGTGGTCAACTCGGCGGCGGCCACCGGGCTGTGCCAGGACCGGGTGCGGATGGCCGACCTCGCCCGCGCCGCCGGGCTGCCCTTCGCGGCCACGGACGCGGCCGGACGCTTGGGCGACCTCGCCGATCCGGCCTACCCGTTCGTGGTCAAGAGCCGGCACAGCAGGCGGCACGACCTGGTCGCCCGGGTGGACAGCCCGGCCCGGTTGCGCGAACTCGCCGAGCGCTGGCCCGAGGAGCCGGTCGTCACGCAGCCGTTCGTCCCGGGGACGGGTTGGGACCAGAAGCTGTGGGTGGTCGACGGTCAGGTGTTCGCGGCCCGGCGGCAGTCCGAGCTCGCCACCGGCACGGGGAAGTCGGGGCGGGCGGAGGACTGGGAGCCGTCCGCCCGGCGGGCCGCGCTCGCGCTGCGCGTCGGCGAGGTGTTCGGGCTCGACGTGTACGGGGTCGACCTGCTCGACGGGCCCGCCGAGCCGGTCATCGTGGACGTCAACGCCTTTCCCGGGGTGCGCGGCCGCCCCGGCGCGCCGGAGGCGCTGGTGGCGCTGGCGCTGCGGGTCGGGGCGCAGCGGGGGCCGGTGCTCGCGGGGCGGGACCGCGCGCGGCGGGGCCCCGCGGGGCGGGCGCTCGCAGGACTCGGGAGGAGATCGGAAG
>NZ_JBIVVI010000466.1:0-6442 GCF_044757675.1 Kitasatospora sp. NPDC091257 | reverse complement strand
CCTCGTCCTGGCGGCCGGCACCGCGGCGTGCGGCAGCACCAAGAGCGTCGGGTCGGGTGCGCCAGCCGACGGCGGTGACGGTGCGTTCGCTCGGGCGGGCGACCAGCTCGGTGAGGTACGGTTCCCAGCCCTCGCCGCCGTCCGCCGCCACGTGGACGGTCCGCACGTCGGGCCCGGCGGCCCCCGCCGCACTCACCGGCACGCCGATCGCCGCCCGCACCTCCTGTCCGAGCGAGGCCGCCAACACCGCCGCCAGTTCGATGAGTTCGACCGGTGCGGCCCACGGCGCGCTCAGCACGAGGTGGTCCGCCCGTCCGGCCGTCTCCTGCAGCAGCACCGCCGCGTTGGCCAGTTGGGCGCCGCTGGGCAGCGGTCCGGCCGGCTCGCCGATGATCAGCAGCAGCCCGTCCCGCGGTGCGGCGGCCCGCTCCAGTACGGCGGGCAGGGCGGGCCCCACCGGCGCCTCGGTGACCCAGAACACCCCGCCGGCCAGCGGGGTGATGGTCGCGGCGGCGGGCCAGCGGCTGCCGAGCGGTTCCGCTCCCCCGCCGGGCCGGCAGCGCCACCACGTCCCGTTCACGGCCGGCAGGGTGCCGTCCGGCTCGACGCTGACCACCGCGTCCGGCGCGACGACCGTCAACCCGCAGCGCCTGGCGAGCAGTTCGGCGGGCCGACGGCCGTCCGGGCCGAGCGCCGCCAGCCCGGAGGCGGCCAGCACCAGCACGTCGGCGTCGCGTTCGCGCGCGGCCCGGGCGAGTTCGTCCAGCGAGGCCAGCAGCACGGGCGCCGCGTCCTCGGCGGCGGCGAGGAGCAGCAGGGCCCGCGGCTCGGCGCGTACCGGCGCCAGTGCCTCGGCCAGTCCGTTCGCCTCCGCGCCGGGCGGTGCGATCACGTAGTGCGGGCCGAGCGCCCGCAGCGTCGAGGCGCCCATCACTCCTCCTCCGCCAGCTGCCCGGTCTGCACCTGTACGGTCCGCCGCCGGGTGATGTACAGGCCGCGGCCGGCCGGGAACTGGCGGGGCTTGAGGTTGCCGAACAGGTAGCCCTCGGAGGGCGGGCAGGACATCAGCAGGGTGGGCGAGTTGACCTCCTGGAGCTTGCGGATCAGCGGGTCGCCCAGCGACCGCCCGATGCCGTTGGCGCCGCGCGCGACGACCACGTGGAGGCCGATCTCGGTGCCCTGGGCGAGGTCCTCCAGCAGCACGTTGAAGGGGTGGCCGCCGCTGCCCGAGCCGACCAGGTCGTAGTCGTCGACGAGGATGAACAGCTCGGGGCCGGTCCACCAGTCGCGCAGCCTGAGCCGGGCGGGGGTGATGTCGGCGGGCGGGACGCGGTTCTTCATCGCCCGGGACGCGCCGTCCACGATCTGGCGGAGCTTGTCGACGGCCACCGCGTAGCCGAGCCGGTACTCCTCCGGCACCGCGTCGTACAGGCCGCGCCGGTAGTCGACCAGCATGATCCTGGCCTCGGCCGGGGTGTAGGCGGTGGTGATGGCCTTGATCATCAGCCGCAGCAGGTTGGTCTTGCCGGATTCGCTGTCGCCGACCACCAGCAGGTGCGGGTTCTCCTCGAAGTCGTGCCACAGCGGCGAGACCTCGGTCTCCTCCAGGCCGATCGGCACCCGCAGCCGGCCCTCGGGGGCGGGCAGCCGCTCGGCGTCCAGGACGAGCGGCAGCATCCGCACCTCGGGGGCGCGCGGCCCGGTCCAGTGCGCGGCGACGGCGTCGACCAGGTCGGCGACGCCCTCGCCGAGGTCGTCGGTGTTCCCGGAGCCGTCGATCCTGGGCAGTGCGGAGAGGAAGTGCAGCTGCTCGTCGGTGAGGCCGCGGCCGGGCAGCTTGGGCACCTTGGCGGCGGCCCGCATGTTGATCATCGAGTCGACGGAGTCGCCGAGCCGCAGCTCGAAGCGGGTCTGCAGCTGGTCGCGCAGGCCGCCGGTGATCTCGCCCCAGCGGGTGGTGCCGACGACCAGGTGGACGCCGTAGTTGAGGCCGCGCTGGGACATCAGGGTGAGCGGCTGGACGAGGTCGTTGAACTCCTGGCGCAGGGTGTTCCAGCCGTCGACCACCAGGAAGACGTCGCCGTGCGTCTCGTCGGGCAGCTCGCCCGCGGCCCGGCGGCGGCGGAAGGACGCGACGGAGTCGATGCCGAGCTCGGCGAAGTACTTCTCCCGGCGGGTGATGATCCCGTTGACCTCGGCCACGGTCCGCAGCACCCGCTCGCCGTCGTGCCGGCCGGTGACTCCGCCGACGTGCGGCAGGCCGCGCAGCGCGGAGAGCGTGCCGCCGCCGAAGTCCAGGCAGTAGAACTGGACCTCGCGCGGGGTGTGGGTGAGCGCGAGCCCGGTGATCAGGGTGCGCAGCAGGGTGCTCTTGCCGCTCTGCGGGGCGCCGGCGATGCCGACGTGGCCGCCGGCGCCGGAGAGGTCGGCGGTGAGCAGGTCGCGCAGCTGGTGGAAGGGGCGGTCGACCACGCCGACCGGCAGGCCGAGGGTGCCGTGCCGGGCCCGGTCCTCGGTGGTGAGGCCGCGCTCGGGGTGCGGTACGAGCGGCGGCAGCAGCTCGTCGAGGGTGGGCGGGACGTCCAGCGGCGGCAGCCAGACCCGGTGGGCGGGCGGCCCGGCGTCGCGGAGCCGGCCGGACGCGATCTCCAGCAGCGAGCCGGCCGAGACCTGCTCCTCCTCGGTCTCGGCCGCCGCCACCGGCAGCTGCCGGGGCATCACGTACTCGGTGCCGTACGCGACGACCTGCCCGGCGATGGCGGCCTGCTGGGCGGCACGGCGCTTGGGACGGTACGGGCCGGAGACGTACGCGGCCTTGAACCGGGTGAGGGTGGAGATGTCGCTGCGCAGGAAGCCGTTGCCGGGCTGGGAGGGCAGCTGGTAGGCGTCCGGGACGCCGAGCACGCCGCGGCTCTCCATCGCCGAGAAGGTGCGCAGGCCGATCCGGTAGGACAGGTGGGACTCCAGGGCGCTCATCCGGCCCTCGTCGAGCCGCTGCGAGGCCAGCAGCAGGTGCACGCCGAGCGAGCGGCCGAGCCGGCCGATCATCACGAACAGCTCCATGAAGTCCCGGTGCGCGGACAGCAGTTCACTGAACTCGTCGACCACCACGAACAGCGTGGGCAGCGGCCGCAGCGCGGTGCCGGCGGCGCGCGCGGTCTCGTAGTCCAGCAGCGAGGCGTACCCGGCCTCGCGCAGCACCTCCTGGCGGCGGACGAGTTCGCCGTGCAGGGCGTCGCGCATCCGGTCGACCAGGGCGGCCTCGTCGGCGAGGTTGGTGATCACGGCGGAGGTGTGCGGCAGGGTGTCCAGGCCGAGGAAGGTCGCACCACCCTTGAAGTCGACCAGGACGAAGTTGAGCACCTCGGAGGAGTGGGTGACGGCGAGCGCCAGCACCAGGGTGCGCAGCAGCTCGGACTTGCCGGAGCCGGTGGCGCCGATCAGCATGCCGTGCGGGCCCATGCCGCCCTGGGCGGACTCCTTGAGGTCCAGGTCGACGGGCCGGCCGTCCGGGCCGAGGCCGAGCGGGACGCGCAGCCGCTGCGGGATGCCGCGCTGCGCCCAGAGGGCCTCGACGTCGTGGGCGTGCAGGTCGGGGATGCCGAGCAGGGCGGTGAGGTCGAAGTCGGTGGCGAGCGGTTCGGCGGCGTCGACGCCGTCGGCGATCCGGTAGCGGGCGAGCCGGGCGGCGAGGCGGGTCGCCGCGGGCAGGGGGAGCCCGTCGGGGCGGCCGAGGTCGGTGACGACGTCCTTGCGGTTGCGGTCGGCGCCGACCATGGTGAGCCGGCCGTCCTCGATCCGCAGCCGCAGGGTGGTGCGGGCCGGGCGCCACTCCAGGGAGTCGGCGAGGTCGATCAGGACGGCGTTGCGGTAACCGGCCAGCGCGGCGCGGCTGCCGGAGTGGGCGCCGGGGCCGTCCAGGACCAGGACGGTGAACGGCTCGTCCCGGGCCGGTACGGCGTCCGGCTCGAAGCCGGGACGGCCGGTGAACTCCTCGCCGAGCAGCTGCTCGACCTCGCCGAGGCTGCCGGCGACCAGCCGGACCGGGCCCGCGCCGTCGGTGTCGGTCGGGTGCAGGGCGTGCGGCAGCCACTTGGCCCACTCCCACTCGGCCCGCCGCTCGGGGTCGGTGACGACGGCGATGCACAGCTCGTCCGGGCCGTGCACCACGGCGAGCTGGGCCAGCACCGCCCGCACCAGCGAGCGGGCGGCCTCGGGGTCGTCGGAGCGCAGCAGCAGGTGGGCGAAACCGCGCAGGTGGATCGCCATCGGCTGGTCGGCGAGCGTGCCGTAGGCGTGGATGAAGCGGCGCAGCGCGTGGGCGCAGAGCGGCTCCAGGTCCTCCACCGGCTTGGTGGCCAGCGGCGCGAGCGGGGTCGCCAGGCGTTGGGCGCCGAGCGCGATCCGGACGTCGCTGAAGTCGGGGTGGGCGGCCCGTCGCTCCCACAGCCGGGTGGTGCCGACCAGCGAGCCCAGTTCGGTCGGTGCCGGGTGCCGCCAGGCCAGGGCCTTGCGCTGGGCGTCGATCGAGCGGCGCACCTGACGGCGCATCTGGGAGAGGTAGCGCAGGTAGTCGCGGCGCTCGGCGCGCAGCTGCTGCTTGCGGTCGCTGGAGCCGCGGATCAGCTGGGTGACCAGCATCCCGACGGCGGACAGCGCCATCATGCCCATCGCGACGTAGCTGAGCATGCCGCCGCTGCCCTCGCCGCCGCCCGGGTGCAGGAACATGAACACCATCGACAGCGAGCCGAGCGCCATCGGCGCCATGCTGATCACGCTGGCCATGCCGCTCTGCTTCTCCGGCAGGCCCGGCGGTTCCTGGAGCTGGATCTCGCCGTCCGGCATCTCGGGCCCCGGACGCCGGGGCGTCCGGTTGATCAGCTCCACGCTCACTCAGGGCTCCTTCTCACCACGGCCGTTCCCTCTGGGTGACGGACGGCGCGGTACCGGAGGTTCAGCGGTGCGGGGTCCGACCGCGGCACACCGGTTGAACGCAGCACGCCGGGCAGGCCGTTCATCCGGGCGGAGAGGCGGACCACCGCCCAGCGAACCGGAGGACCGGCGTGAGCAGCAGTGTCGTGGCAGGACTGTGCCGATTGAGGTTCCATGCGCCGGGGACGGCCTTCGAGCTGGCCGTCCCCGCCGATGTGCCCCTGGCCGACCTGCTGCCCGCCGTCCTCGGGCACGCCGGGCCCGGGCTCGCCGAGGAGGGCCTGGAGCACGGCGGCTGGGTGCTCCAGCGGCTCGGCGAGGAGCCGCTGGACGAGGAGCGCACCGCCGAGGCGCTCGGCCTGCACGACGGCGACGCCCTGTACCTGCGGGCCCGCCACGAGGCCCTGCCGGAGGTGCACTTCGACGATCTGGTGGACGGCGTCGCCACCGGCATGAACGAGCGCGGCGACACCTGGCGCCCGGCCCTCACCCGGGTCCTCTCCCTGGCCCTGGCGCTGACGGCGCTGGCGGCCGGCTGGGTGCTGCTCGCCCTGTCCGGCCCGGCGGCCCCGCGCGAGGCCGCCGCCGCGGCGGTCGCCGTCCTGCTGCTGCTCGGCGCGGCCAGCGCCTCCCGGGCGATGGCCGACGCGGGCGCGGGCGCCGCGCTGGGCGCCGCCGCCGTCCCGTACCTGGCGCTCGCCGCGCTGTTGCTGCCGAACGGGCCGGGCGGGTCCGGCGGGTCCGGTGGGGGCGAGCTGCTCGGTGCCCGGATCCTGGCGGCCTCCTCGGCCGGGGCCGGGGCGGCGGTGCTGGCCCTGGCGGCGGTGGGGGCGGCGGCGCCGCTGTTCCTCGGGGTGGCGCTGGTCGCCCTCCTCGGGGTGCTGTCGGGGGTGCTGGTGCTGGCCGGGATGACGCTCGCCCAGCTGGTGGCGGTGGTCGGGGTGGTGGCCGTGCTGGTCGGCGCCTTCGTGCCCTCGCTGGCGTTCCGGCTGTCCGGGCTGCGGCTGCCGATGCTGCCGCGCAACGCGGACGAGCTCCAGGAGAACATCGAGCCGGTCCCGGCCGCCGCCGTGCTGCCCCGCGCCCTGGTCGCCGACGACTACCTGATGGCCCTGCACACCGCGATCGGCGCCGTCTGCGCCGTCTGCCTGACCGTGCTGCCCTTCGCCGACGGCTGGGCCGGCCCGGCCGAGGCCGGCGCGCTGAGCCTGCTGCTCCTGCTGCACGGACGGGCCGTCGGCAGCATCCGCCAGCGCCTGGCCGTCCTGCTGCCCGGCGTCCTCGGCGGCCTGGTGCTGCTCACCCGCGCCGCCGCCGGCGCCTCCACCACCGACCGGCTGCTCCTGCTCGCGGTCCTGCTGACGCTGACGGCCGCCCTCCTCGTCGCCGCCTGGACCGTGCCCGGCCGCCGTCTGCTGCCCTACTGGGGCCGCCTCGCGGACGTCCTGCACACCCTGTGCGCGCTGGCCCTGCTGCCGCTGGCCCTCCAGGCCTGCGGGGTCTACCACAC
>NZ_JBIVVI010000465.1:0-6448 GCF_044757675.1 Kitasatospora sp. NPDC091257 | reverse complement strand
CACGGTCTGCGCCCCCACCCCGCAGCCCGCCTCCAGCACCCGGCTGCCGGCCGGGTACGCGGTGCCCGCGTGCAGCAGGTCGGCGAGGGTGTCGGCCTGGTCGCCGAGGCGCCGCGCCTCGGTCCGCGCGTAGCCGTGGACGTAGTCGGGGTGGTCGTCGGGGCGCTCGTCGGGGCGCTCCGATGCCGCTGTCCCCGGGGTCATGGGCGATTCCGTGGTCGTGGGCGTTTCCGTGAGCATGGGTGTTTCCGTGGTCATGGCCCCACCCTCGCCGCCACTATGGTCCGGTGAACAGGTCCAAAGCCGAGGCATTCGACCGGTCCAAAGAGGCCGGCGCCGACTTCCTGCAGCTCGACACGGCCGATGCCCCGCCCGGCGGGCTCACCGACTGGCTGACCCGCCGGCTGCGCGAGGCCGTCGCCGACGGGCGGCTCCCGGTCGGCAGCAGGCTGCCCGCCGGCCGGGTGCTGGCGGCCGAACTCGGGGTCTCCCGCGGTGTGGTGACCGACGCCTACCAGCGCCTCGCCGAGGAGGGACAGGTCGTCGGCCGCGGGCGGGGCGGCACGGTCGTGGTCGCGGCCCCCGCGGCCCCCGCGGCGCCGCACCGGGCGCCCGCGGCGGAGCCACCCCGCCCGGCGCCCGCGCTGTTCCGGGCCGATCCCGACCCCGAGGTCTTCGACCTGCTGCGCGGAGCCCCCGCCCGGATCGACCTCACCCCCGGCGTGCCCGACCTCGCGGCCTTCCCCCGCGCCGCCTGGCTGCGCGCCGAACGCGCCGTCCTCGACGACCTGGCCGCCTCCGACCTCGGCTACGGCGACCTGCGCGGCACCCCGGCCCTGCGCCGGGCCGTCGCCCACTGGCTGGCCCGCAACCGGGGCATCCGCGCCGACCCGGACGAGGTGCTGATCGTCGCCGGCACGGCCCAGGCGCTCGCGCTGCTCGGCCGGGCCCTCGGACGGGCCGGCATCGGCGAGGTCGCGGTCGAGGACCCGGGCTCCCTCGGCGCCCGGCAGCACCTCGCCCACTGGCTCGCCGCCACCCCGCCGGTCCCGGTCGACGCCGAGGGCATCCGGGTCGACGCGCTGCGCGCCACCGGCGCCCCGGCCGTCCTGCTCACCCCCGCCCACCAGTACCCGACCGGCGTCGTACTGGGCGGTGACCGGCGGCGCGAACTGCTGCGCTGGGCGGGGGAGGGCGGCCTGGTCATCGAGGACGACTACGACGCCGAGCACCGCTACGACCGGCCGCCCGTCCCGGCCCTGCGCGCCGCCCTGCCGGACCGGGTCTGTTACGCGGGCAGCATCTCGAAGCTGCTCGCCCCGGCGTTGCGCACCGGTTGGCTGCTGGTCCCGGCCCGGCTGCGGGACGCCGTCCTGGACGCCAAGCGTTTCGCCGACCTCGGCAACCCGGTCCTGCCCCAGCTGGTGCTCGCCCGGCTGATGGAGTCCGGCGACCTCGACCGCCATCTGCGGCTGCTGCGCCGCCGCCACCGCCGCCGCCGGGACGCCATGATCGCCGCCATCCGCACCCATCTGCCGGGAGCCACCGTGCACGGCGCGGCGGCGGGCCTCCACCTGATGCTGACGCTTCCGGAGGCACCCGGCCGCACCGACACCGAGCTGGCCGCCGCCGCCCTGGCCGAGGGGGTCAAGGTGCAGCCGCTGTCCTGGCACGCCCGACTTCCGTACCCGCCGGGCCTGGTGCTCGGGTACGCGGCGGGTTCGACGGCGGAGATCGCCGAGGGGCTCGCCGTCCTGGGGCGGCTGGTCCGGCGTTCGTCGTCGGTGTGAGGACGATGAGGATATTAAGGCGGATTATCGGATTAATCTGGTGCAAGGGGGAGTGCCCCGCCGCACCCCTGGGTACGTTGACATGCCGAAGTCAAATGTCGGCCCGGGAGGCGTGATGGCCCTGTTCCGAAGTGTCGCCCAGTTCGGGGTGGTGCTGGCAGTGATGGGGATCGCGCTCGGTCCGGTGCCGCTCGGCGCGCCCGCCCGGCCGCACGGTGCTCCAGGCGTTGTGGGCACTCCGGGCGTTGCGGGTACTCCGGGTGCTCCGAACGAGAGGGGTGCGGCGATGGCCGGCCAGGAGCAGGAGGACGCGCGGGCGCTCGCCGGGCGGCGGATCGTGCTGTCGTACCCCGGTCCGACGCCGCCGGCCGGGGTGCTCCGGGCGATCCGGGAGGGCCGGGCCGCCGGGGTGATCCTGTTCGGTGAGAACGTCACGAGTCCGGAGCAGCTCGCGGAGTCGGTCGCGGAACTGAAACAGGCCGCGGCCGAGGCGCCGCACCCGCGCACCCTGCTGCTGATGACCGACCAGGAGGGCGGCAAGGTCCGCCGGCTGCCCGGTGCGCCCGAACTCTCCGCCCGCCGCGTCGGGTTGGCGCCGGACCCGCTCGCCGCGGCCGCGGAATCCGGGGCCGGCGCCGCCCGGACCCTCGCCGACGCCGGGCTGAACCTCAACCTCGCCCCGGTGCTCGACGTCTACGACAAGCCGGACAACTTCATCGACCACCCCGAGCGCTCCTACGGCCAGGACCCGGCCAAGGTGGCGGAGTTGGGCAGCGCCTTCCTCACCGCCCAGCAGGGCCTCGGCGTGGCCGCGACCGCCAAGCACTTCCCCGGCCTCGGCGCCGCGCCACGGGGGGAGAACACCGACGAGCGCCCCGTCACCCTGAACGTCCCGCTGTCGCAGCTCCGCTCCCGGGGCGAGGCCCCGTACCGGGCGGCCGTCGCGGCGGGCGTGCGGCTGGTGATGGCCTCGTGGGCGGTCTACCCGGCGCTGGACCCGGACCACCCGGCAGGGTTCTCGTCCACGATCATCCAGGGCGAGCTGCGCGGCCGGCTCGGCTTCGACGGCGTGACCGTCACCGACGCCATGGAGGCGGAGGCGCTCGCCCCGTACGGCGGCACCGGCGACCGGGCGCTGGCCGCCGCCGAGGCCGGGATGGACCTGCTGCTCTGCTCCGCCCGGGACCCCCGGCAGGGCGAGGAGGCCACCGAGGCGCTGGCCGCCGCGCTGGACGACGGCCGCCTGGACCGGCACGCCTTCGCCGAGGCCGTGGCCCGGGTCGACGCCCTGCGCGGCTCGCTGGGGTGAGCCGACGGGGCCGGTCGGTGCCGTCCGGCACGGCGCCGCGAGGCGGGGCGGGGCCGGCCGCGGGGTGGGGTGGCGTCGGCGGGCAGGGGCGGCGGTGGTCCGCTCCCCGGGCTCCCGTCCGGGCGGGTGACGCCGGGGCGCGGAAGGCCCCGGCCGGTCACCGGTCGAGCAGGGTGCGCAGGTCGATGACGCGGTAGCCGCGGGCGCGGGCGCCGTCGAGGATGCGGGGCAGCGCCTCGGCGTCGAGGCAGGTGTCGGGTCCGTCCTCCTCCGAGGCGCCGACGTGCAGTTGGAGGACGGCGCCCGGGGTGAGCGCGGCGAGGGCGCGCTCGACCGCGCGGTCCGCCGTCATGCCGTGGGCGGGGCCCAGGTAGCCGTTGGTGTCGGCGGTGAATTCGAGGTCGGCGTAGCCGAGCCGGTTGACGGTGGCGATGCCTTCCGGCGTGGTCGCGCTGTACGGGAAGCGGAAGAACGGCAGGGGTTCGGTCCCGGCGGCGCGGCGGATCGCGGTGTCGGCGCGGCGCACCTCGGCGCGGGCCCGGTCGGCGTCGAGGGTGGAGAAGTCGGGGTGGCTGTAGGAGTGGTTGCCGAGGCCGTGCCCGGCGGCGGCGATCGTGCGGACGGCGCGGGGATGGCGGTCGGCGAAGTCGCCGGTCGGGAAGAAGGTGGCGGGGGCGTCGCGGTCGCGCAGGACGGCGAGGACGGTGTCCAGCCCGGTCTCGTTCCAGGCGGCGTTGAAGGTGAGGGCGAGGACGCGTTCCGCGGTGGGCAGGCGGCGGATCTCGGCGCCCATGAGCGTGGCCGGCGGCGAGGCGGCGGCCAGCAGCGCGAGGAGGACGAGGACGGCCGCGGCGGCGGCCCCGGTGGCGGTTCGGATGCGGTTCATCCGGGCTCAACGTGGGCGTTGCCTGGGAGGGTGCGGAAGTTCGGCCGTTCGAGGGTGATTGCGCCATCGAAGGTCTGCTTTCGGACGAGGCCTCGTATCCAAGGGTAAATCGGCGTCAGCGCATAGGAATCGCATGGCAAAGTTCCTGTCGTGGGCCTATGAAATGTCATATGTGCCACGCCACCTGTCCCAGTCCGTCCGTCCCCTCCAAGGAGGAACCCATGAACCGGATCGCCCGGATCGCCGCCGGCGCCGTCGGTGCCGCCGCCCTGCTCTCGGCCCCCGTCCCCGCGTTCGCCGCGGCCCCGGCCGTCGCCACCACCACCGTCACCACCTGCGGCTCCTACAGCCTCCAGGCGGGCCTGGCCACGTACGCCTGCGCCGACGTGACCGGTGACGGCGTCGCGATCTACGGGAAGATCGGCCTGGCCGGTCCGCCGTCCCCGGGCACCCCGTGGCCGCCGGCGCCGAAGGAGCTGGTGACCCACCTGTCGGCCAACGTGACCGGCGGTGCCTCGCTCGGCACGGTGAACGGCCGCACGGTGTTCCAGGTGTCCACGGTGCGGGTCGACGGCATCTCGACCACCGTGCCGTGCGGGTCCACCGTGCACGTGTCCTTTGACGTCGAGGGGTTCTGGAGCGGCCAGGTGCCGGCCACGGTGGATGTGCCTGTAGTCTGCTGACGGCGCGTCACCGTGACTGCCGAGCCCGGGAGTTGGCAGCATCCCGGGCTCGGCTTCTGCATGTCGCGGTCCGGTCGGCGGGCGGTCGGGGGGAGCGCCGGGCGGCGGCCCGCCGAGGGTGGACCGGGGGTCTGTCGAGGGCCCGCCGGGGGTCTTGCCGGCGCTCGACGCACTGTGACGACTTGAAGAAATCTTCATCTGTCGCGATGATGCCTACCGGCCGCGGCATCGATCCCCGCCCGGCCGGACGACCACCGAGCCGGAACCGAGGGAGAACGCGGACGATGCCGGTGCCGCTGTACCAGGCCAAGGCGGAGTTCTTCCGCACCCTCGGCCACCCCGTGCGGATCCGGGTCCTGGAGCTGCTCCAGGACGGCCCCCGGCCGGTGCGCGAGCTGCTGGCGGAGATCGAGGTCGAGCCGTCCAACCTCTCCCAGCAGCTCGCGGTGCTGCGCCGCACCCAGCTGGTCACGGCGACCCGTGAGGGCAACACCGTGGTGTACGCGCTCAGCACCCCGGACGTCGCCGAGCTGCTGCGCGCGGCCCGCCGGATCCTGACCGAGCTGATCACCGACCAGGGCGCGCTGCTCACCGAGCTGCGCGCCTCCGGTGGCCGGCTCCGCTGAGCCGCGCCCGGCCCGTCCGCCCGATCCGAGGAGAAGCACCACCATGAGCGACAGCACGAGCGACGAGAAGAGGCGCCGCAAGGCGATGCTGATCCGCGCGGGCATCTACATCTTCGCCACGCACCTGTTCGCCGGTTTCGTGCTGCTGCTGTTCGCGCTCGGCGGCCGGAAGTAGCACACCGGGAACCGGTGGCTCACCGGCGCCGCCCGTGGTCCGGCACCAGGTACCGGTCGCTGGTGCTGGTCCAGGCCAGAACGCCGGCGACCAGCTCGCGGGTGCCGTCCAGGTACCAGCGCCCGGCCGGGTGGCGGCGCAGCAGGTCGCGGCGCAGCTCCTCGCTCTCCTGCTGCAGCCGTGCCACCCGGGCGCGCACCGCGTGGACCGCCCGGCCGCGGGTCCAGCCGTGGGCCCGCTGGAGGGTGAGCACCGTGTTGAACGCGGGCCCGGCCTGCCGCTCCTCGCGCCGCAGTGAGTAGAGGTCGTTGATCAGTGTGGCGGCGTCGGCGGTGTTGGCGCGCAGCCGGTGCAGCGCGGGCTCCGCGTGCAGTGCGGCCGGGGCGTCGGCGCCGTGGACCCGTTCCAGTATGTTCATGAACGGGTAGAGGCAACTGCCGTGCCGGCGCAGCTTCATGGTGTCGGTGAGGTCGAGGCCGAGGGCGGGCACGGTGCCACGGGCGCGGTGGTCGGCCTCGGCGGGGAAGGTGGCCAGGCAGGCCCGCCACTCCCGGGCCGCCCGGGCCCGCCACTCGGGGGACGTCGAAGTGGTCTGCCGCTTCCACAACTCCCGCCAGGAGACCAGCATGTGGCTCTCGGACGGGCTCTCGCCGCGGGTTCCGCCGAGGACCGCGATCAGCGGGTCGACCACGGCGTGGGCCGCGGCGGGGTGGCGGCCGGGCGGGCCGTCGAAACGGTCGTCCAGGATGGTGAACCAGCCCAGCATGTCCACCAGGAGGTCGAGTTCGGCGCCCCGGACGCGGGGGAAGGCGTGGCCGATCAGCTTCTGCAGCCCGTAGGCCCGGTAGCGGGGCAGCTCCGACGGGGTGAGCAGGCCGCGGCGGACCACCCAGTCGGCGTGCCGGTCGGCGGCGAGGCGCAGCTCGTCGGACGGGCGGGGGCCCGCCGCAGCGACCGGACCCGCGGGGGAGGCTGGACC
>NZ_JBIVVI010000464.1:0-6450 GCF_044757675.1 Kitasatospora sp. NPDC091257 | reverse complement strand
GGCCCGCCCTTCGCCGTTGTCCGCGGGACGGGCTACGGCAGGGCCAGCATCCGGTCCAGGGCCGCCTTGGCGTGCTTCTCGGTCTCCGGGTCGACGGTGATCACGTTCGGCACCCGGCCCTCGACCAGCGACTCCAGTGCCCACACCAGGTGCGGCAGGTCGATCCGGTTCATGGTCGAGCAGAAGCAGACCGCGCGGTCCAGGAAGACGATCTCCTTGTCCGGGTGCGCCTTGGCCAGGCGGCGGACGAGGTTCAGCTCGGTGCCGATGGCCCACTTGGAGCCGGGCTCGGCGGCGTCCAGCGCCTTGATGATGTACTCGGTCGAGCCCACCATGTCGGCGGCCGCGACGACCTCGTGCTTGCACTCGGGGTGCACCAGGACGGTCACGCCGGGGATCCGCTCGCGGACGTCGTTCACCGAGTCCAGGCTGAACCGGCCGTGCACCGAGCAGTGGCCGCGCCAGAGGATCATCTTGGCGTCCCGCAGCTGCTCGGCGGTCAGGCCGCCGTTCGGCCGGTGCGGGTTGTAGACGACGCAGTCGTCCAGCGAGAAGCCCATGTCCCGCACGGCGGTGTTGCGGCCGAGGTGCTGGTCGGGCAGGAACAGGACCTTCTGGCCCTGCTCGAAGGCCCACTCCAGGGCGCGCTTGGCGTTGGAGGAGGTGCAGATGAGGCCGCCGTGCCGGCCGGTGAAGGCCTTGATGTCGGCGGAGGAGTTCATGTACGAGACCGGGACGGTGACGTCGGCTATGCCGGCGTCGGTCAGCACGTCCCAGCACTCGGCGACCTGCTCGGCGGTGGCCATGTCGGCCATCGAGCAGCCGGCCGCGAGGTCCGGCAGGACGACCTGCTGCCGCTCACTGGTGAGGATGTCCGCGGACTCGGCCATGAAGTGCACGCCGCAGAAGACGATGTACTCGGCCTCGGGGCGGGCCGCCGCGTCGCGGGCGAGCTTGAAGGAGTCGCCGGTGACGTCGGCGAACTCGATCACCTCGTCGCGCTGGTAGTGGTGGCCGAGGATGAAGACGCGGTCGCCGAGCGCGGCCTTGGCCGCGCGGGCGCGCTCGACCAGGTTCGGGTCGGAGGCCGGGGGGAGGTCACCGGGGCATTCGACGCCGCGCTCGCTGTTCGGATCGGCCTCGCGGCCGAGCAGCAGCAGAGCGAGCGGCGTCGGAGTGGGGTCGACGCCGTGGGTCTCGGTGATGGTGGTGGTCACGGGCGGGTGCCCTTCTGTGCGGCCGAGCTAGCGGTGGGGCCTTTTCGTCTAACTGACGCTATCTATTCTAACCGCTTAGCGTCAGAGTGACGATGGCCATCCTGTCGATGTGACGAGAACCGCTCGCCGAAACGGACCCCCGGCGGAGCCCGATAGCCGATTCGGGGCAGTCCGGCGTGGCCGAATCGATACTTCGAAGCCCGCGGGTATGGCTGAGCCATGAAAGCAATCGCGATCAACCGCTACGGCGGCCCCGAGGTGGTCGAGTACACCGACCTGCCCGACCCCAAGGTCGGACCCGACTCCGTCCTGGTCGAGGTCCGGGCGGCCGGGGTGAACCCGGTGGACTGGAAGGTCCGGGACGGCGCCCTGGACGGCATCCTCGACGCGCACTTCCCGCTGGTCATGGGCTGGGACCTGGCCGGCGTGGTGCGCGCCGTCGGCGGCGGGATCACGGAGTTCGCCCCGGGCGACGAGGTGTACGGCTACGTCCGCAAGGACGCCGTCGAGCACGGCACCTACGCCGAGCTGGTCTCCGCCCCGGTCCGCACCCTGGCCCGCAAGTCGGCCGCGCTGGACTGGGCGCAGTCCGGCGGCCTGCCGCTGGCCGGGCTCACCGCCCTGCAGGGCCTGCGGGCGCTGCGCCTCGCCGAGGGGGAGACCGTCCTGGTGCACGCCGCCGCGGGCGGGGTCGGCCACCTGGCGGTGCAGCTGGCCCGGGCCTTCGGCGCCCGGGTGATCGGCACCGCGGCCGAGCGCAACCACGACTTCCTGCGGGGCCTCGGCGCCGAGCCGGTGGTGTACGGCGAGGGCCTGGCCGACCGGGTCCGCGCGCTCGCCCCCGACGGGGTGGACGCGGCCCTCGACCTGGTCGGCCACGGTGCCGTCCAGGTCTCGGCCGGCCTGGTGGCCGACCCGGGCCGGATCGCCTCGACCACCGACTTCGGGGTCAAGGCGCTCGGCGGCCGGTACGTCTGGGTCCGCCCGGACGCCGGCGACCTCGCCGAGCTGGCCGCGCTCGCCGACGACGGCCGGCTGACGGTCACCGTCGCCTCGACCTTCCCGCTGGCCCAGGCCGCCTCCGCCCAGGCGCTCAGCGCCGAGGGCCGCACCCGGGGGAAGATCGTGCTGCTCGTTCCGTGACGGCCTCCGGCCCGTCATCCTTCGGCGGTGAACTCGTCCAGGTCATCCGCCAGAATGGTGACGAACCGTTTCGGCAGTGGCAGCCCGCCGCCGGAGCGCCCCACCGACCCCCGTACGACCGTGGAGCCCCGCACCCATGACCAGCAGCCGAGCACACGAGGTGGTCGGGGCCGACCTGGACGAGACCGACCGGCTCCTGCTCGCCCGGCTCGGCAGCGACGGCCGCGCCTCGTACGCCGAGATCGGCCTACAGGTGAACCTCTCCGCCACCGCCGTGCGCCGGCGGATCGACCGGCTGCGGGCGCGCGGTGTGGTGCGGGGCTTCACCGTGGTGCTCGACCCGTCCGTGCTGGGCTGGCAGACCGAGGCCTTCGTCGAGGTCTACTGCCGCGAGCGCACCGCCCCCGAGGAGATCCTCGCCAGCCTGCGGCAGTTCCCCGAGGTGGTCGCCGCCTGGACGGTCACCGGCGACCCGGACGCCCTGGTGCACCTGCGGGCCGCCGACATGCGCCACCTGGAGGCCGTCATCGAGCGCATCCGGCGCGAGCCCGGCGTCCAGCGCAGCCGCTCCTCGGTGGTCCTCTCCCAGCTCATCGGGTGACCCGGGCGGTGTCCTGCGGGTCCTCTCCGGGCCCGCCGGGACCCACCGGACACGACCTCCCCGGCCCGCACGCAGGAATCCTGCGCGGACCGGCCCGAAGACGCCCGAAACCTGCCTGACCGGCCGCGTTCCGACGCGCGGTGAGGTGCTCGTGCTGCCTACGCTGATCACGTCCGGTCGACGCGGTGAGGCGTCCCGCCGGTCGGACGCCCCCCGACACCCCACGCCGAGAGGGACAGCCGTGTCCGCAGCACCCGACCGCATGCACCGGCCCGACAACGAACTGGTCGACCTGGTTTTCGACTACATGCGGGAGCGGCTGCAGTACGACCCCGTCCCGCTCGACCACCCCGGGGACGGCGAGCACCTGCGCGCCCAGCTGTCCGGCCTGCTGAACCAGGACGGCAACAACCCGGTCGACGTGCTCAAGCTGTACGACCACGAGCTGTCCCGGGCGGTCATCTCCGCCGACAGCCCGCGCTACCTGTCCTTCATCCCGTGCGCCCCGACCAAGGCCGCGCTGCTGTTCGACATGGTCGTCTCCTGCGCCTCCCTGCAGGGCATCTCCTGGCTGGAGGCGGCCGGCGCGATCGCCGCCGAGAACCAGGTGCTGCGCCTGATCGCCGACCGCGCGGGCCTGCCCCAGTCGGCCGGCGGCACCTTCGTCTCCGGCGGCTCGGCGGGCAACCTCTCCGCCCTCGTGGTCGCCCGCGACACCGCTCGCCGCCGACTGGGCGTCGGACCGGAGGCGCGGCTGCGGATAGCCGTCGCCGACCAGGTGCACTCCTCGGTCAAGAACACCTTCAACATCATCGGCGTCGAGGCCTTCAAGGTCCCGACCGTCGACCGCCGGTTCACCGGCGAGGCGCTGCGCGCGGCCCTGGCCGCCGACCCGAACCCGGAGACGGTGATCGGCGTCGTCGGCACCGCCGGCACCACCAACGAGGGCATCGTCGACGACCTCAAGGGCCTGGCCGAGGTCGCCCGCGAGCGCGACCTGTGGTTCCACGTGGACGGCGCCTACGGCGGCGCGGGCCTGTTCGCCCCCTCGGTGCGGGAGCGCTACGAGGGCATCGAGCACGCCGACTCCTTCGTGGTCGACCCGCACAAGTGGCTGTTCGCCCCGTTCGACTGCGCCGCGCTGATCTACCGCAACCCGCAGCTCGCCCGCGCCGTGCACACCCAGGACGCCTCCTACCTGGACGTCCTGCACACCGAGGGCGACGAGTGGAACCCCACCGACTACGCCTACCACCTGACCCGGCGCGCCCGCGGCCTGCCGCTCTGGTTCTCGCTGGCCGTGCACGGCGTCCAGGCCTACACCGACGCCATCGAGGCCGGCCTCACCCTGGCCCGCGAGACCGCGCAGCTGATCCGCGAGACCGAGCACCTGGAGCTGCTGTTCGACCCGCAGCTCTCGGCGGTCTGCTTCAAGCGCAAGGGCTGGACCAACGACGACTACTACCGCTGGTCGCAGCAGCTGCTCGCGGACCAGATCGGCTTCGTCACCCCCACCGGCTGGGACGGCGAGACGGTCGCCCGGTTCGCCTTCCTGCACCCGGGCACCACCATGGAGACGGTCCGGGAGATCCTGGACACCATGGTCTGAGCCCGCTCCCGTCACGGCCCCGTCGGCAGTCCCGGCGGGGCCGTACGCGTGCCCGCGCCCTACAGGAACGCCCCGCTCGGCAGGTACGGCGTCGGCGGCCGCATCCCGCGGACCCCGACGAAGCCTCCGGCCCGCGGCGTCAGCCCGACCTCCAGCCCGACGTCCAGCGCCCACTCCTGCTCCGCGGTCAGGTGCTCCACCCGCGCCTCGGTCCCCTCCGGCACCCGGGACAGCGCCTCGCGCAGCAGCCGGGCGGCGATCCGCTTGCTGGTGGCCGCGAGCAGCCGCACCACGCCGCCGTCCCGGTAGCAGTAGCCGCTGCCGGCCAGCGCGTCGGCGATCAGCAGCTCCTCGAAGTGGCCCAGCATCAGCTCGTGGTCCGGCCCGTGCGCGGACCCGCGCAGCCGCCGGTCCACCGAGTCCAGCAGGTGCAGGTGAGTGGCGTTGCCGCGGTGCACCGGGATGTCCCCCGGGTCGAGCAGCCCCTCCCGGTCCACCCGCCCGGCCAGCCGCATCGCCGGGTGCAGGGTGAAGCCGGCCAGCCGGTAGCGGCGGGCCGCCGCCGGGGAGTCCGCCGCGCAGACCATCCCGCGCAGACAGCCCCGGGAGTGCGCCGCCGCCCGTTCCAGCAGCAGCCGCCCGACGCCCCGGCCCTGCGCGGACGGCCGGACGGCGTACAGCGACGGCGCCCACAGGCCCTCCCGGCGGATCGACAGCACCGCCCCGACCGGCTCGCCGGCACTCTCCGCCAGCCAGCAGCCGCCGGGATCGGTGCGCGCCAGGTGTCTGGTCCGGGCCAGCCGCAGCGGCGTCGGCCCCGGCGCCGCCGCGGCCGGGGAGGCGTCGGCGAACGCGGCGTCGGCGAGCTCCTGGACGGCCTCCGCGTCCGCGGCGGTGTCCCTGACCGGGCGAAGGATCATGGGAACCATCCTGGCGTCCGGCGGCCCGCCCCGGGGCCGGTTCGCCCGGATCCGCACCTCGCGCGGTGACCCGTCCCGCGGGGGTGTGCGAGCATGGGGAGCGTAGGGGACGCGGGTGGCACACCCGGCCCACGGATATTCGGTCGCGAACAGGCCGCAGAAATCAATCGCCGTCCGGGAAATGAAACCGGACGGCCGTTGGTTGGCACTGGCGGCAGACCGTCGTCAAGACCGGGAGAAAGCAGATGACCGTCCAGGACGAGACCACCGTCGAGAGTGGCATCCTCCTCACCGATGCCGCCGCGGGCAAGGTCAAGGCCCTGCTGGAGCAGGAGGGCCGCGAGGACCTCGCGCTGCGCGTCGCCGTCCAGCCCGGTGGCTGCTCCGGCCTGCGTTACCAGCTGTTCTTCGACGAGCGCTCGCTCGACGGCGACGTGATCAAGGACTTCGACGGTGTCAAGGTCGTCACCGACCGGATGAGCGCCCCGTACCTGGGCGGCGCCACCGTCGACTTCGTCGACACCATCGAGAAGCAGGGCTTCACCATCGACAACCCGAACGCCACCGGCTCCTGCGCCTGCGGCGACTCGTTCAGCTAGGCCCGCTGCGGAAGGCGGCCCCGGGGATCACCCCGGGGCCGCCTTCTCGTTTCCCGCCCGCGCGGGGCCGCCCGGCGCCCGCGGGGGCGTCTACCGTCCGGCGACGTCCGGGCCGACCGGGTCCGGCCCCATGTGCGGGTCGCCCTCCAGCGGCAGCTCCTGGCCGCTGGTCCGGTCGACGACGGTCCGCCCGGCCAGCGGCGAGCGCAGGTCGGCCGAGACCGACTGCCGCTTGGCCAGCGCGTTGCACACCTGCCCGGGCTGGACGGTGGGCTCGGCGTGCAGCAGGTTCGCGGCCGCGCCGTGGTCGCCGAGCCGGCCGTGGGCGCGGGCCAGTTCCTCGGCGGCGGCCAGCCGCAGT
>NZ_JBIVVI010000463.1:0-6453 GCF_044757675.1 Kitasatospora sp. NPDC091257 | reverse complement strand
TCGGACCGCCTTCCAGCGGACCCTCCGGGCTTCGTTCTTTCGTGTTTCCAGCTTATCAGATGTTTTCCGCTCCGTTTTCCGGAGTTTCATTCATCCAATTTCCCGAACTGGCCGGGTTCGCTTTTCGCGACGTCCCCCACATTAGCTCATTCCGAGTGCTACCCGAAATTCACGCTCACTCGGTCGGCGGGAATGCCAAGAAACCCATTTTCATGGGGATCAGAGTGAGAGTGGGTCTTGCTGAGTGGGATGGTCGCTCCAGCGACTCGTTCAACACTAGGCCACCTGGAGGACATCGTCAAACGTCGAGGGCCGGATCTGTCCAGATCCGGCCCTCGGGGCTCAAAGACGCAGCTCAGAGCGGGTGTGCTTTCAGCCAAGCTTCAACCGGCCGGTCCGTCGACCAGCCCGTCAGCCGGTCAGCCGACAGCGACCAACTCCGCCGCCGCCAGGTTGCGCTTCCCGCGCCGCAGCACGAGCCAGCGGCCGTGCAGCAGGTCGGCCTCGGTCGGCACGGCCTCCTCGTCCGTCACCTTGACGTTGTTGAGGTAGGCACCGCCTTCCTTGATCGTCCGGCGGGCGGCCGAGCGACTCGGCGACAGACCGACGGCGACCAGCAGGTCGACCACCGTCTGGATCTCGGACACCTCGGCCTTCGGGACCTCGGCCAGGGCGGCGGCCAGGGTCGGGGCCTCCAGATCGGCGAGGTCGCCCTGGCCGAACAGCGCCTTGGACGCGGCGACCGCGCGCTCGTACTGCTCGGCGCCGTGCACCAGCGTGGTGAGCTCCTCCGCGAGGGCGCGCTGGGCGAGACGGGCGGCGGGGCGCTCGGTGGTCTCGCGCTCCAGTTCCTCGATCTCCTCCTTCGAGCGGAAGCTGAAGATCCGCAGGAAGTTGGGGACGTCCCGGTCGTCCGCGTTCAGCCAGAACTGGTAGAAGGCGTACGGGGTGGTCAGCTCGGGGTCGAGCCAGACCGTACCGGACTCGGTCTTGCCGAACTTGGTGCCGTCGGCCTTGACGATCAGCGGCGTGGCCAGCGCGTGGACGGACTTGCCGTCGGCCTTGCGGATCAGATCCGTGCCGGCGGTCAGGTTGCCCCACTGGTCGCTGCCGCCGGTCTGCAGGGCGCAGCCGTAGCGGCGGTTCAGCTCCAGGTAATCCATGCCCTGGAGGATCTGGTAGCTGAACTCGGTGTAGCTGATGCCCGCGTCGGAGTTGAGCCGCCGGGCGACGGCCTCCTTGGCGATCATGTTGTTGACCCGGAAGTACTTGCCCACGTCGCGCAGCAGGCTGATCGCCGACATCCCGGACGTCCAGTCCAGGTTGTTGACCATGCGCGCCGCGTACGGGCCCTCGAAGTCGAGGAAGCGCGAGATCTGGCCGCGCAGGCGCTCGACCCAGCCGGCCACCGTCTCGGGGTCGTTGAGCACGCGCTCGGCGGTGGGCTTCGGGTCGCCGATCAGGCCCGTGGCACCGCCGACCAGGCCGAGCGGGAGGTTCCCCGCCTGCTGGATGCGGCGCATGGTGAGGATCTGCACCAGGTTGCCGAGGTGCAGGCTGGGGGCCGTCGGATCGAAGCCGCAATAGAACGTGACCGGGCCGTCCGCGAACGCCTTGCGCAGTGCGTCCTCGTCAGTGGACAGGGCGATCAGCCCACGCCACTGCAGCTCGTCGACGATGTCCGTCACGGTCACGCTTCTCCTTCGATCGGGCGTCCGCCCAGTGCTGGCCCGGTTCGGTCGGGCCCCGGGTCGGTACGACTCCAGCCTGATAGAGCCTACGCGGTTCCGGCCAGCGAGTTTCCCCTAGGCACCCCATCAAGCTGGGCGGCCCGCTCTCCCGGTCTCTCCCCCGATACCGGAAATTCCGTTGTTCGACGGCTGTGGGCCCATTCAGAGTGGTTCCACCGCCGTGCGGCGGCAGTGACGTGTGTGGAGACGGTCGTGCCGCCGTGGCACGCCCGCGGGAAGGGTGTGCCGAGTGCGCAACACGCTGGTTCTGAACGCGAGCTACGAGCCCCTGACGACGGTGTCGCTCCAGCGCGCCGTCGTCCTGGTGCTCCAGGACAAGGCGGTGGTGGAGCAGGCGCATCCGCTGCGCTCGATCCGGGGGACGGGAGTGGCCGTCCCGGTGCCGCGGGTGATCAGACTGCAACGGTACGTACGGGTGCCGTTCCGACAACAGGCTCCGTGGTCACGGCGGGGTGTCCTGGCCCGGGACCAGCACCTGTGCGCGTACTGCGGCCGGCGGGCCACCACGGTGGACCACCTTCAGCCCAGGTCGCGCGGTGGTGCCGACAGCTGGATGAACACCGTCGCCGCGTGCGCGGAGGACAACCAGCACAAGGCGGACCGCACACCGGAGCAGGCCGGGATGAAGCTGCTGCGGCGGCCGTTCGAGCCGACGCCGCAGGCCAGTCTGATGCTGGCGCTCGGTCTGCGCAGCTCGGAGGTCCGGGACCTCGCCGACTGGCTGCCGGCCGTACCGGGCCGGCCCGTCTCCGCGGCGTGACGCGATTGCCGGGAGACGGTTCGCGGGAGGCTGCTCGCGGGAGGCGGTTCCGGGGAACGGGAGCACTCTCGACGTTCTCGACCTGAGGACACTCTCAGCGCCGGGGCGGCGGCAGGTGGGGCGGCGCCGGCGCGGTGCAGGGCGGAAGGCCTCAGTCCTTCGCCTGGTACCCCGCCGCCGTGCCGTAGTTGGTCGAGTGCTCGGGCACCACGACCACCTGTCCACCACCGATCAGCACTCGTCCGGAGATCAGCAGTGAACCGGTGCCGACCGGGAAGTTGCCGCCGGTCGCCTCCTGACCGCCCGCCAGCGGGAACCTGCTGAGACGGGCGGGCTGGTCACGGCGTTCGTCGGCGGCGAGCACCAGCGATCCGCCGTCGATGCCGACCGCCCGGACGGCGCCCTTCGCGGCGCTCGGCACCTTCCAGCGCTGCTTGCCGGTGTCCAGGTCGTAGCCGACCGCGGCCACCGGCCCGCCGCCGTTCGGCGGTTCCAGGGTGGTGACCATCGTGCGGCCCTCGAAGTAGACGCCAGGAGTGGCCGAAAACGTACCGTGGGCGACGTCCAGCCGGCCGCCGTCGACGGCCACCGGGATCTCGGCGGCCGGGTCGCCGCCCGCGCCCCAGGCGAACACCCGGTCGTCCTCGGGCTTCCCGCCGGTCGTGAGGACCACGGACGGCTCGGCGGACAGCACCGTCACCGTCTTCGGCTGGTTGTTCAGACCCCGCCACCAGCCGACCTTGCCGTCCGCGATGTTCAGCGCGACGGCCTGGTCGGCGGGGGTCGAATCGGCGCAGGAGGAGGCGACGAGCACGGTCTTTCCGCTGACGCCGCCGGACAGGGTGCAGAACTTGCCCTGGCCGGTGTACTGCCAGACGTCCTTCCCGTCGGCCGACTCCCAGGCCAGCGCCCGGTCGTCGCCGACGGCCACCACCTTGTCCTCGGTGACACCGACCCGCGCCGAGTAGGCACCCTTCGTGTCCGAGAGGGTCTTGGTCCACGTGGTCCTGCCGGTCTTGGTGTCCACGGCGGACACCAGCGTGCAGGGACTCTTCGGATCGGCCTGCGGACGGAACAGCGCCGCGCCCAGGCCCGCCTGGTTCACTCCCGCCGACAGCCCGCACGGGACGGCCCCGGCGGCCGGCGGCTCCACCGACCAGGTCGGCTTGCCGCCCGCCCGGTCGTACGCGCGGACACCGGAGCCGTCGGCCCGGACCACCGCGTCGGCCAGCAGCCAGCTGCCGATCAGCGTGTCGTCGCCCCCGGCCGGACCGGCCACGGCGGGCTGCGCGGCCCAGGTCCTGGTGTGCGCCACCCCGAAGCCCGGCTCACCGCCGCTGCTCGCCGCCGCGCTGCCACCGCCCTCGGTTCCGACCATCAGCCCCGCCGCCACCAGTACTCCCAGCGCGGCCACCCCGGCACCGGTCCGCACCAGCAGGGCCTTGCGGCTGGGCACGTGATCCCCTGCCAGCACCGCGTCGGCGGCCTTCCGTGCCTTGGCGGAGAACGAAGAGCCCGAGTCAGCGCCCGCGCCGGCACGGGCACCGGAGCCACGACCGGCACCTCGGCGCGCGGAGGCCCGCGACGGCGAGGCGGGTTCGGCCTGCAACTCGGGGGCCTGCTCCGTAGAAGTCTCCGCGGACTGCTCCGGGACGGTCACGGGCACCTGCCCGGCCTCTTCGAGGTGCACATAGCCGTCCGCCGAGTACTCCGCCCCGGCCGGGACGTACAAGCCCTCCCCGGCGGGCTGCCGCGGGGCGGCGTACGGTGTGGCGGCCTGATGCGGCTGTGCGTGGTCCGGGTACTGCGGATACGGCTGGTACTGCTCCTGAACGCCGTAGTGGCCCTGATCCTGGCCGTGGACGTAGCCGCCCTCGACATAGCCGGTCCGACCGTATCCACTGTGGTCGTAACCGCTCTGGTCATAGCCGGCCTGGTCATGACCGGCCTGGCCGTAGCCGGTGTCGTAGCTGGTCTCGTAGCCGGTGTGCCCGTAGACGCCTTGGCCGAGCTGCGGCTGCTGCCCGTACTCGGCCGAGCCGTAACCCGCCTGCTGCTGCGGCTGCCACTGCGACGGCTGCTCCGCCGTCTGCTGCTGCTCGGAGTACCCGCCGTGCCCGCTGTGCCCGCCGTTCTGCCAGTCCGAGTGGCCCTCGGACGGCCACGGCTGTTGGGGGTGGGCGTCTCCGAAGGGCTCCTGCGCCATCCGTTCCGTCCCTCCCGAGCCACCTGCCTGCCGATGCGGCAGTCAGCATCTCACGCCCACCCGGAGAGGCGGCCCGGGCCCTCGGTCGGACGGGCCCGGGCTCCTCGGTCGTGCCGCGTCAGGCCGCCGACTCGACGCGCAGGGCCTCGTCGATCCGGGCTGCGAGGGTGAAGTCCAGCCCGGTGAGGCCGCCGGCGCTGTGGGTGGACAGGACGAAGCGCAGCGATCGCCAGCGGATGTCGATGTCGGGGTGGTGGTCAAGCGCCTCGGCCTGCTCGGCAACGGAGCCGACCACCCGGATCGCCGCCGGGAAGTCCGGCGCGTCGGCGGTACGGGCGATGCTGTCGCCCTCCCGCTTCCATTGGGGCAGCGCCGCCAGGGCTGCCGTGATCTCGTCCTCGTTCAGCCGCGCCCTGCTGCTCATCGCCGCACTCCTGGTGGGTCGTCCGGTGGGTCGTCCGGTGGGTCGTCGCTCCGGGGCCGGGGCTCCGGGGCCGGGATTCCGGGCCGTTCAGAGTGCCCGGGAACCGGTGTCAGGCGGCCTTCCGGCGCGGACGGGCCACCAGCTCGCCGCCGCAGTTGGGGCAGGTGGCGGCCATGGCGTCGGTGCAGTCCGGGCAGAAGGTGCACTCGTAGGAACATATCGAGGCGCGGCCGTCCGCGGTCAGCGACACCGCGCAGCGCTCGCAGCTCTCACGCATCTCCAGGGCCATGGCGTACTCCTCCGACCTGCATACGGTCTGACGGTCGTTCAACTCAACAACAGCTTGGTGACGGCCACGAGGCCGACCACCACGATGACAACGCGCAGCGCGGTCGGCGGGAGACGACGGCCGACCTTGGCCCCGAGCAGGCCGCCGACCAGCGAACCCGCCGCGATCAGACCGGCGGCGGCCCAGTTCACGGTCGAGGTGAAGAGGAAGAAGAGCGCGGCGACCGCGTTCACGATCAGCGCCAGGGCGTTCTTCACCGCGTTGATCCGCTGGAGCTCCTCCTGGAGCAGCATGCCCATCAGCGCCATCAGCAGCACGCCCTGCGCGGCACCGAAGTAGCCGCCGTAGATGCCGGTCAGGAACACCCCGACCAGCAGTACCGGGCTGCCGTCCGGATCGCCGCCGGGACGGCGGCGGGCGGCGACGGCCTTGGCCACCCGGGGCTGGATCACCACCAGGACGAGCGCCAGCAGGATCAGCGCCGGGACGATCGCGTCGAAGGCCCCGCTCGGCAGCTTGATCAACAGCAGCGCGCCGAGCAGCCCGCCGAGCAGGGAGGCGGTGCCCATCCGCAGCACGCGGCGCCCCTGGTCGGCCAGTTCGCGGCGGTACCCGATCACCCCGCTGAGCGAGCCGGGGACCAGGCCGAAGGAGTTGGAGACATTGGCGGTGACCGGTGGGATGCCCACGGCGAGCAGGACCGGGAAGGTGATCAGCGTGCCGGAGCCGACGATCACGTTGATCATCCCGGCGCCGACGCCGGCCACCAGGACAGCGATCGACTCCCAGAGCGTCATGGGTCCCCTCTCCTCTCGGTCCTGTCCGAGGGGATCATGCCGGACGGCCCTGCGGGCCGACCAGACCCGCCCACGATTCGGGACGCACGCCACAGTGCCCGGTACGTGCGCTTGGGCACCGTGAAAGGCCGAGGGCCCGCCACCTCTCGGCAGCGGGCCCTCGGCGAAGCACGGTTCGGCCGATCACTCCGGGTCGATCTTCGGGTACTCCCGGACCGGGTCCACC
>NZ_JBIVVI010000462.1:0-6464 GCF_044757675.1 Kitasatospora sp. NPDC091257 | reverse complement strand
TCTGCCCGTCCCGGCCCCCCCGGCCGGGGCGGCGCCCCCCCCCCCCCCCCCGGGGGGGGGGGCCCCCCCGCCCCCCCCCCCGGGGGGGGGGGCGGGGGGGGCGCCCCCCCCCCGCCCGCACTGCTCCGGCCCGCCCGCCGGCCCGCCGGCCCGCCGATCAGCCTCGGGCCTTCACATAGTGCCGCGCCGCCTTCGCCCGGTTCCCGCACACCGCCATCCGGCACCACCGCCGGCGGCCGTTCTGCGAGGCGTCGAAGAAGTGCAGGATGCACGCCTCGTGCGCGCACTGCCTGACCCGGTGGGCCCCCTCGCCGAGCAGCGCGAGGAAACCGTCCGCCGCCAGCCAGGGCGCCAGCCACTGCGACCCGTCGGCCTCGATCCGGTCCTCGGCCCCGCCCGGTGCCGCCGTGCGCCGGATCCGGCCGCGCGCCAGCACCGCGTCCAGTCCGTCCCGCGCCGCGGCGCCCAACTCGCCGTGCTCGCGGGCGTCCCGGGCGGCCGACAGGATCGCCTCGCGGGTCTGCCGGATCGCCGCCAGGCCCTCCTCGTCCGCCGCGCAGCGTCCGCCCAGCCCGGCGGAGGAGAGCCAGATCGCGTACCCCTCGACATCGGTGAGCAGGTCGTTGACGGGCGTTCCGGCCCAGCGGGTGTTGAGCAGGTCGAGCGCGAGCGGCTCGCCGATCAGCGGTCGCGGGTCCCTCGGGTCGGGCTGCGCATCGGTCATGGCTCTCCCTCGGCTCGGTCCGATTCTACGTCCGCCCCCCTCGGCCGAACCGGGCCGGACCGGCCCCGGAATCCCGGCCATTCACTGTATGGAACCGCCGAGTTTCCCACTCTCCACAGTTGACTGTTTTTTAGCAACGAATTGCCCGGCCATGAGCCAATTCGCACACGGGTTCTGTCATGTTCGAGCCAGCGTTCTCGACCCCCTGAACGCCTGGCCCCGGGCCGGCCCCCACAGCCGGCCAGAGGAGGATCCGTTGCGTCCCCGCTCCCTTGCCCTCGCCGCGGCGATAGCCGTGCTGCCGCTGACCGCCGTCTCGCTCGGTGTCTCCACCGCGCAGGCCGCCACGCCCAACGCCACCCCGCGCGTCGCCCTGCCGAACACTGTGAACCCCGCGGTGGCCCACTCGGAGAAGAAGGGTGACGTTCCGGCCGCGCAGCAGATCGCGGTGTCCGTCAGCCTGAAGCTGCGCGACACGGACGCCCTGGACCGCTTCCTCGCCGCCGTCGCCACCCCGGGCACCCCGGAGTACGGCCACTACCTGACGCCGGAGCAGTTCACCGCGCGGTTCGGCCCGACCCAGGCCGCCGTCGACCAGGTCAGGACGTACCTGGCCCAGCAGGGCCTGACCGTCGGCGACGTGAGCGCCAACCGCCAGGTGGTCAACGCCCACGGCACCGCCGCCCAGGTCTCCCAGGCCTTCGGCACCCACGAGAGCTCGTACCTGGACCCGCAGCTGCAGCGCGCCTTCTTCGCCAACGACGCCGCGGCCTCGATCCCCTCCGACCTGGCCGCCGTGGTCCAGGGCATCAGCGGCCTGGACAACCACGCGGTGCGCAAGAACCGCATCGCCACGCCGAACGCGGTCACCCCGAACGCGGCGAGCGCCACCCCGAGCGGCATGGCCCCGGCCCAGTACACCGGCGCGTACAACCTCAACAAGACCGGCGCGGACGGCACCGGCACCACGGTCGCGCTGTGGGAGTTCGACGGCTACAAGTCCTCGAACCTGACCACCTACGACTCCCAGTACGGCCTGTCCGGCCCGGCCGTCTCCACCGTCTCGGTGGACGGCGCCAACTACGACTCCGCCCCTGGCCAGGGCCAGGGCGAGGTCGAGCTGGACAGCGAGATCGTCCGCGGCGCGGCGCCCAAGGCCACCCAGCTGGTCTACGAGGCGCCCAACAGCGACCAGGGCGAGATCGACATGGCCAACAAGATCGTGACCGACAACAAGGTCTCGGTGGTCTCGATCTCCTGGGGCTCCTGCGAGCCGGACACCACCGCCTCCTCGATGACCGCGGTCGACAACGCCTTCAAGCAGGCCGCCGCCCAGGGCATCTCGATCTTCTCCGCCTCCGGCGACGACGGCTCCCGCGACTGCACCCGCTCCACCAGCGGCTCCTCCGTCAAGGCGGTCGACTTCCCGGCCTCCAGCCCGCACCAGACCGGCGTCGGCGGCACCAACCTCAAGGTCTCCAGCGGCAACGCCTACTCCTCGGAGAGCGCCTGGAGCACCGCCGGCGGCGGCGTCTCCACCGTGTTCGCCAAGCCGAGCTGGCAGACCGGCACCGGTGTCAGCGGCACCATGCGCACCGTCCCGGACGTCTCCTCCAACGCCGACCCGGCCAGCGGCTTCGCGATCTACACCGCCGGCGGCTGGCAGGTCTACGGCGGCACCAGCGCCGCCGCGCCGCTCTGGTCCGGCTACGCGGCCCAGTTCAACCAGAAGGCCAAGACCGCCGGGCAGCCGGTCCTGGGCGAGGCGAGCCCGCGGCTGTACTCGGTCGCGAACAGCAGCGCCTACGGCAGCACCTTCCACGACGTGACCACCGGCGCCAACCAGGACTTCTCCGCGAAGACCGGCTACGACCAGGTCACCGGCTGGGGCTCCCCGGTCGCCGACGCGCTGACCACCGCCCTGCTCGGCGGCGGCACCACCCCGCCGTCCGGCGGCTGCACCGCCGCCCAGCTCGTCACCAACGGCGGCTTCGAGACCGGCACCGCCTCCCCGTGGACCACCTCCAGCGGCGTGGTCGACAACAGCTCCTCCCAGGCGGCCCACTCGGGCAGCTGGAAGGCCTGGATGAACGGCTACGGCTCGGCCCACACCGACACCATGTCGCAGACCGTCTCGATCCCGGCCGGCTGCGCCTCCGCCAAGCTGACCTTCTGGCTGCACATCGACACCGCGGAGACCGGCACCACCGCGTACGACAAGCTGACCGTCCAGGCCAACAGCACCACGCTGGCGACCTACTCCAACGCGAACGCCGCCGCGGGCTACGTCCAGCGCACCCTGGACCTGACCTCCTTCGCCGGCCAGACCGTGACCATCAAGTTCACCGGCACCGAGGACTCGTCGCAGCAGACCAGCTTCGTGATCGACGACGTCGCGCTGAACGTGAGCTGATCACCGACCGGTAGCACCACCGAACCCCCGCCGGGGCGGAGCCGTCAGGGCCCGCCCCGGCGGTGTCCGTCCGGGCCCGCCCACGGCGGTGTGCGGGCCCAGATCGGCGGCTCGTGTTTCCGGACTGTTTCAAGATCGCTAACCCTTCGGTCCACCTGCCGTGACCACTGTCATACGCACGACTGATGACGTAGCCTCTCGACCGTGCATAGGGTTCCCCAAAGCTCGGTGAAGCCGCTGGCGGCGCGCCCCGGCGCCGGCCCGGTCCCGCCGAACTCACCTGGTGGGGAGGGTCACCGCATGGCCGCACAGCAACCACAGGACGCCGCGCGACTGCGGCTGGTCGGGTCGCACACGGAGCGCCCCGGACCGGCTCCCGCCGGCGCCCCCGCACCACCGCCCGGCCGGCTCGCCCCGGTCGGCGGCTTCGCGGACACCCTGCACCTGGCCATCGAGGCCAGCGGCCTCAGCCTGGACCGCATCCGCGCCGCCCTCGCCGGACGGGGCGTCAGGGTCAGTGTCACGACCCTGAGTTACTGGCGGCGCGGCCGCAGCCAGCCCGAACGGGCCAGCTCGCTGCGCGCCGTCCACCTGCTGGAGGAACTGCTCGGCCTGCCGCACAGCGCGCTCTCCTCCCTGCTCGGCCCGCCGCGCCCGCGCGGCCGCTGGGCCGCCGCGGCCAACACCTGCCACCTCGGGCTGGAGGACGTCTGGCCGGGCGAGCAGGAGATCGCCAACATCTTCGCCGAGCTGAACGCCCCGCCGGCCGGCGAGCTGGAGCGGCTGAGCATCCACGACTCCTACTACGTGGACGCCGAGCGGCGCGGCAACCTGCTGCGGATGCGCCAGGTGGTGCGCGCCACGGTCGGCGGCGTCGGCCGCTGCCTGGTGGTGCACATGGCCGACGAGGAGGCGGCCGGCTGCCCGGAGATCACCTCGGTGCGGCACGGCCGGCTGGGCCGGGTGCGCCGCCGCCCCGAGGCCGGGCTGATCGTCGCCGAGCTGATGCTGGACCGCCCGCTCGGCCTCGGCGACAGCACGGTCTTCGAGTACGAGGTGGAGATCCCGCCCGGCGGCCCGACCATGGAGTACAGCCGCCGCTTCGCCAGCCCGGTGCGCGAGTACGTGCTCCAGGTGCACTTCGACCCGGCGGCCGTCCCCGCGCACTGCGAGCGCTACGACCGCGAGCCCGGCGCCGACGTCGACCACCGCCGCGAACAGCTGTGGATCGGCGCCTCGGCGAGCGCCCACGTCCTGGCCCCGGACCAGCAGCCGGGCCACATCGGCATCCGCTGGGAGTGGGCCTAGCCAGGGGCCGGGCCCTTCCCCCTTCCGAGCCCCGTCGGGACCGTCAGGCCCGGCGGGGCTTTCGCGTGCCCACCGCAAAACCTAACCGCTCCAGTGCCGTTCACTGGTTGACGCTGCATCATCTAACTCCTACTCTCATGAGTACCGGTTAGGCGGCAGCCTCGCCGGACGCCGAAGCCTCCGGGAGTGACCAGGCATGTCCGCCACCACCCAGCTCCGCACCCTGCAGACCGGCCACGTGGGACTGAACGTCACCGACCTGGCCCGCTCGCTCGACTTCTACCGCGCCGTGTTCGGCCTGGAGGTCACCGCCGAAGGCACCGACCCCGAACGCCGCTACGCCCTGCTCGGCCGCGACGGCCGCCTGGTGGTGACGCTCTGGCAGCAGAGCGCGGGCACCTTCGCCACCACCGGCCCCGGCCTGCACCACCTCTCCTTCGAGGTCGAGAGCCTCGACGAGGTCCGCGCCACCGAACGGCTGCTGCGCGGGCTCGGCGCGGAGTTCGCCTACGACGGCGTCGTCCCGCACAGCGAGGGCTCGGCCTCCGGCGGCATCTTCTTCACCGACCCGGACGGCATCCGGCTGGAGGTCTACACCCGCACCGGTGTGGACGGGACCGAGGCCGAAGCCCCCACTGCCGACGCCCCGACCTGCGGCTTCTTCTAGAACGCGTCCCGACCACCGCCAGGGAGCCGACCATGACCACCAGCACGCCGTACCACCCCGGCGAGCGGACCGTCCAGGCCCGGGCCGACCGGACCGGACGGGCCGACCACGCCGGCCGGTCGATCCGCCGCACCGTCCCGACGGTCGCCGCCCGCTTCCTGACCGAGCGCCGGATGCTGGTCGTCGGCGCCGCCGACCGGGACGGCCGGGTCTGGGCCACCCAGCTGGCCGGCCCGGCCGGCTTCCTCTCCGCCCCGGACGAACACACCCTGGCCGTCGCCGCCCTCCCGTCCGGGGCCGACCCGCTGGCCGGGGCGCTGGACCGCCCGGCCCGGGTCGGCACCATCGCACTGGACCCGGCCGGCCGGCGCCGGATGCGGCTCAACGGGCGTTCCGTCCCGGACGGCCGGGGCGGGCTGCTGGTGCACGCCGAGGAGGTGGTCGCCAACTGCCCGAAGTACATCCAGCGCCGCACCCCGACGGACCGCCCGGCCGCCGGCCCGCCCCGCACGGTCGCCACCGGTCCGGCGCTGACCACCGCGCAGCGCCTGGCGGCGGCCACCGCGGACACCTTCTTCATCGCCAGCACCGGCCCGGACGGCAGCGTGGACGCCTCCCACCGCGGCGGCCTCCCCGGCTTCCTGCGACCGGTGGCACCGGACCGGCTGCGCTGGCCGGAGTACCCGGGCAACAGCATGTTCCTGACGCTCGGGAACCTGGAGCTGGACCCGCGCGCCGGCCTGCTGCTGCCCGACTGGGAGACCGGCGGGGCGCTGCTGGTGACCGGCGAGGCCCGCGCCGACTGGTCCGAGGAGGCCCGGCAGGGCGTCCCGGGCGCCGAACGGATGGTCGAACTGACCGTCACCGGCGTCGTCGAACTGGCCGACGCCACCCCCCTGACCTGGAGCGACCCCGAGTACTCGGCCGCCATTCCGCGCTGACCACGGCTCACCTCTCCTAGGCCATCCCACCGATCGACGCCACGCCCGGGAGCCGAACGGGTCTCACCCGTTCGGCCTAACCCACCGTGACTCATCCCGCCCGCTTTGGGACTTTGGTCCGGATAACACGCGGAATAGTCCGGGAAAGAGGCGGAGCATGACCCTGACCGACCCCCTGTCCCCGCTCATCGAGTTCGACGACGTCGAACCGGCGGAGGACTGCATATGCGGGGGCTGCAACGCCCGCCGACGCGCACGGCTGCACGCCGCGCCGGTCCACGAGGGCGGCCACGCCGCCGCCCGCAGCGTCCGCCGCCGGGCCGCCGTCCTGATGGCCGCCGTGGGCACCGCGATAGGCGGCGGAACGGCCGCCGCCGGCTCCGCCACCGCGGCCCCCGCGCCCGGCCCCAC
>NZ_JBIVVI010000461.1:0-6478 GCF_044757675.1 Kitasatospora sp. NPDC091257 | reverse complement strand
GGTGGACGGTACGCCGTCCACCGGGGCCCACCCGTCCGGGACTCCCGGGAACCCAGTGGCGGATCAACTGCCGTTCGGGGCGCCGGTGAACCGGAGGACGCCGTCCTCGATCGGGTCGGAGAGCAGGACCTTCCTGTCGTGCCGGTAGTCCATGACCATCCGCCACCGGAAGTCCCGTCCCTGGCGCGGCATCGCATCCTTCGCGCGCCGGATGTAGCCCGACGGGAGCTCGTCGACGACGCCGTCCCCGGTCGCGTCGGCCGCACGGTCGACGGGCACGGCGACGGTCCGGCCAGTGGCGTCCATGTGCTTCAGCAGCCGCACCAGGTAGGCGGCCGGTCTCGATGGTGTCCGTGACCACGGAGGCCCTGCCCTCGCGGAGCACCGTGACAAGGTCGCCGTCGGGCACCGCGCACAGCCGCTCGTGATGCCGTTCAACGGCCTGTCAGGGAGCCGTTTCTGCTGCTGCCGAGTTCTCGGCGGCCACACTCGCCCGCCACTCGTCAAGCAGCTGAAAGAACGCCTCCAGCGGCGGAACCGCACCAGCGTTCTGCTCGATGAACTTGTACCAGCTGAGGCTCAACGGCCAACCGCGCGTCCAGCACAGCCACTGCTGGAACGGGCCGGCCGGATCGAAATCGAACCGCTCGTCGACCCCGTGAATCCGCAGGGCAAGGCCGTACCCCGAGAAAAGCAGGCCCAGGTCGTCCAGCGAGCCGTTGCGCACGAACATGCCGGGCCGCTGCCGCACCTGTTCAAGGACGTCATAGATGTCCCGCCACTCATCGAACGGCTTGGGCTTCGGTCGGTCTCCAAGATCAGCTGACACCCGCCCACTCTACGCTGACGGGCCCGGACGAGTAATGACTTGTCGCACCGGAGAGGGAGATCACATGTCCGCTCACAGGTCGTCGGCGCGCCGGCGCGGGCCGGGCGACAGCTCCGGGGCCGCCGCGGGTCCGGTCAGCCCCGGAAGACCTGCCACGCCGTCGACGAGGCGTCCTCACGCGTCGCCCAGTGATTCAGCGGCAACGCCGGCAGGCCGGCCATCGAGGGGTCGCTCTCCAGCAGGTGCGCGGCATGGACCAGCCTGGGGCCGCCCTTCCACCAGCGCGGCTCGGTCGCCGAGAACGCCTGCCAGTCACCGTCCTCGTCGAGGTGGACACTCACGACGGGCTGCCCGCGACGCACACGCTTCGACACGAACATCGGCTCGTCCGGGCCGAGGGTGTACACCGGACCGCAGTCCTCGTGCGACTCGACGGTCACGACGTCCTCCTTGGCTGATCGGACCCCCATCACAGCACAGGTCCGCCCGGCCGCCTCGGTCGGGGGCGAGCTCCGCCGAGCGCCGCCACCCGGCCCCACCAGGTGACATCCGGTTCGACGGCCCGACTTGAGCGACGGGGTCGAGCCGCCCCGGCCGTGAGCCGTAGGGTTGCCGTGTGACGGATGAGCTGTTGTTCGATACGGCGCAGGCCGGCGGAGGCGGCGGGGCGGGCTGCCCGCGGTGCGAGGAGACGACAGAGCTCACCGTGTTCCGCGAGCGATATCGGCCCGTGCTCCGGGGCCGGGGTGTCGTGCGGTTCCTGGCGGCGGTGGTGCTCCTCGTCCTGGCCGCGAAACCGCTGCTCAGTGGGCACGCTGCGGGCGTGGTGCTGCTCGCCCTCGGCGTGCTCTCCGCCGTGTCGTGTGCGCGGGCCGTGGCACGGGCCCGGTCCGGTGGGCCGGTCGATGTCGTCTACTGCCACCATTGCACCGCCCGGTCCACGAGAACGCCGTGATGATCGAGGCGAACACGTGACGAGGCCACAGGCGTCGGCCGACTCGCGGGCTCCGAGGACCTGAGGACGCGGAGGACCGCGATCAACGCCGGTTGGCTCCGGAAAACCCGTTGGGCGCGGCAGTCCCACCAATGGTAAACATGTGACATGTTACAAGGCACTCACATCACCCTCCGGGCCCGTCACGACGCCGATCTCCCGGTGCTCCTGGCCGAGCTGTACGACGACGTGGCGACCCGCTCGCGGGCCGACTCCCGCCCCTGGCGGCCCATCCCCCCGGGCTCGGCGGACTCCCCGTACGTGGCCACCGGGCCGTCCGACGAGGCGGCGTGCTTCTCCGTGGTCGAGACGGCCTCCGGGGAGCTGGCCGGCGAGGCGCTGCTGTGGGGCATCGACGCCCACAACCGCAGCGCCCACGTGGGCCTCGCCCTGCTGCCGGGCCACCGGGGCCGCGGGCTCGCACCGGACGTCCTGCGGGTGCTCTGCGACTACGCCTTCCCGGTACTCGGCCTGCGCCGCCTGCAACTGGAGACGCTGGCGGACAACGCCCCGATGCTCCGGGCCGCCACCGGCGTCGGCTTCACCGTCGAGGGGCGGCTGCGCCAAGCCGCCTGGGCGTACGGGGAGTTCGTGGACCAGATGGTGCTCGGACTGCTGGCCGAGGAGTGGCGGGGGTGAGCGAGGGCCCGTCCGGGCTTCGGCCCCTCCCGCACGGCTGGACCAACCGCACCGCGGGCGACGGCACCGTCGTGGTGAAACGCTACGAAGGGCCGGACGCCGAGGAGCGGCGCCGGCGCGAGCACCGGCTGCTGACCCTGCTGCACGGGCTGCTGCCGGTTCCCCCGGTGCTCGGCACCGAGCCGGGCGCCATCACGCTCGGCCACCTGCCTGGAGTGCCCGCGCAGGACCTGCTGGACGCCGGGCACGGCGCGCAGGTCCTGGCCGCCTGCGGGCGGGTGCTGCGACGGCTCCAGGCCGTCGATCCCGGCATGGCCGGCGACGGTCCGGCGCGCCCGGGGTCGGTGCTGGTGCACGGGGACTTCGGGCCCAACAACCTGTTGCTGGACCCGGCGACCTTCGCCGTCACCGGCCTGCTGGACTGGGAGTTCGCCCATCTCGGCGAGCCGGTGGAGGACCTGGCCTGGTGCGAGTGGATCGTCCGCATGCACCACCCGGCCCGGGCGGGCGCCCTGCACCACCTCTTCGACGCCTACGGGCAGCCGGTGCCGCCCTGGCCGCGGCGCCGGGCCGCCATGCTCGCCCGGTGCGCCCGGCTGGAGGAGTTCTGCCGCCGGGGCGCCCCGGACGGGCCGGGGGTACGGCAGTGGCAGGAGCGCGGGCGCCTGACGGCGGGCTGGCCGGAGCAGCCGGGGCCGCCCGCCTGACTCCGGCGGGGCGGCGCTCCGGGCCCGCGCGCCAAGGGTCGTGACGAACTGTGAACGGATCTGGCGCCCGCCTTCACCGTTCCGATACGGTCTGGACCAATCAGCGGCCGATCTTCCTCCGGCATCGGTCCGCCGCGCTCCGAAAGCCCCCCGGGAGTCGTCATCAGCGCCCAGCCCGTCCCCGTCCCGCTCACGCTTCCGGCGCTCCTGGACCACCGGGCCTCGCTCCATCCGGAACGCACCGCGCTGCTCGTGCCCGGCGGCGGGAGCCTCACCTACGGCCGGTGGCGCGAGCGGGCGGTGCGGGCCGCGCACGGGCTGGCCCGGGCGGGCGTGCGCCCCGGGGACACGGTGGCGCTGCTGTTCACCAACCGGGAGTGGGACGCGTACGCCGTGGCGTTCCTGGCCGCCCACTACGCGGGCGCGGCCGGGCTGGTGATCCGTGAGGACCTGGCCCCGGCCGATGTGGAGCGGCTCGTCGAGGCGGCCGGGGCGCGCTGGGCGGTCGCCGGGAACGGCCCGCGCACCACGCTGCCCACCTTCGCGCTCGACGGCCTCGACGCTCCGCTCGACTCCCCGGACGGCGCTCCGCTCGACCCACCGCTCGGCGCCCCGGACGGGATCGAGCCGCCGCACCGGGTCGCCCCCGGCGACCTGGCCCAGATCATCGGGACCTCCGGCACCACCGGCACCCCGAAGGGCGTCCGGGCCGCGCACGCGAGCCTGACCGCCGGTCTGGTCCTCAACCCCCGGCCCCGCCCGTACGCGCACTCACGGCACGCGGTGCACGCCTTCCCGATCGGCACCAACGCCGCCCAGGCGGTCCTGGTGAACGCGCTGACCGCGCAGCCCACGACGATCTGTCTGCCGCGCTTCGACGCGGAGGAATTCGGGCGGGTGGTCGAGGAGTTCGGCGCGGGCACGGTCTTCCTGGTGCCGTCGATGGCGGTGGAACTGCTGAACTCCGGAACAGCCGCGCGCCGGGACCTCGGCAGCGTCCTGCTGGTCGGTTCCACCGCCGCCGCGCTCCCGCCGGCCGTCGCCGCCGGGCTGAGCGCCGCTCTGCCGAAGGCGACGGTCGTCAACACCTACACCTCGGCCGAGGCCTCCCCCGCCCAGATCTCCGCGATCGTCGACCCCGGCCGCCCCGGCTCGGTGGGCCGCCCGACCGACCCGGCCGACCTGCGGATCCTGGACGAGGCCGGGGAGCCGGTGCCGCCCGGCGGGACCGGCGAGATCTGGCTGCGTCAGCCCGGGCCGCCGCGCGGATACGCCGGGGCGGCCTCCGACGGCGTCTTCCGCGACGGCTGGGTGCGCATGGGCGATCTCGGCAGGCTGGACGGGGACGGCTTCCTCCATCTGGTCGACCGGGAGAGCGACATCGTCAAGTCCGGTGCGCTGAAGGTCTCGACGCTGCGGATCGAGGCCGTGCTGCACGAGCACCCGCAGGTCGCCGACGCGGCCGCGCTCGGTCTGCCGCATCCGGTGATGGGCCAGGTGCCGGTCGCCGCGGTGGTCCCGCTGCCGGGCGGAATCGATCCGGACGGTCTGCGGCTGTTCCTGAGCGAGCGGCTCGCCAGGCCCGAACTGCCGGTGCGCATCCTGGTGTTGGACTCCCTGCCCCGCAACCCGAGCGGCAAGGTGGTCAAGCACGAGCTGCGGACCGCGTTCGACGAGCCCGCCCCGGTGACGGGAAGGGCCCCGGAGACGGAGCGGGAGCTCGCCCTGGCCGGCCTGTGGCGGACGGTGCTGGGACGGCCGGTCCGGGCGGTGCAGGAGGAGTTCTTCGCCCTCGGCGGGGACTCGTTCCGCGCGGTCCAGCTGGCCGCCGCGATCTCCGCCGAGTTCGGCGTGGCGGCTCGCACGGCGCTGGTCTTCGAGCGCCCCTCGCTCCGCGCCCAGGCGGCCTGGCTGGAGCGGGCCGAAGCCTCGGCGGCCGGGACGGTGGAGCGGTCCGGGGCCGAGGTGTCGGACTTCCTCCGCTCGCTGCGCGCACAGCCGCACGACCTGCCGCTCACCTCCCAGCAGGAGAACTTCCTGCGCTGGATGGCCGAGGCCCCGGGCCGCAACGTCGGCGCGGTGGCGGTGATGTTCCGGGTGACGGAGGGCCTGCGGACGGACGTCCTGGCCGACGCCCTGCACGAGGCGATCCGCCGCCATCCCGCGCTGCGGACCAGGTTCGTCCCGGTGCCCGGTGCCGAACCGGGGGTGCTGCGGGCCGTCCTGGACGACGAACCGCACGCGGACGTGGTGCTGGTGGAGGCGCCCGGCGCGAGCGACGACGAGGTGTCGGCGCGGCTGGTCGCCGTGCGCGACCGGCTGACGGACGTCGCCGCGGGGCCGATGACCAGGCTGGCCGTGGTGAGCCGCGGGCCGCAGGACCACGTCGTCCTGCTGGCCGTCCACCACCTCGTCAGCGACGGCTGGTCGCTGGGGGTGCTCCTGCGCGAGCTGGGGGTGGCGTACTCGGCGCTGCGCCACGGGCGCCGGGTGCCGGCCGCCCGGCCCGGCCCGGAGTACCGCGAGCTGGCGGAGTGGTCGAACGCCCACTGGCCGGCGTCCCGGACGCACTTCGCGACGGCGCTCGCGGACGCGCCCGCCGCGATCGACCCCTTCCCGGGGCGCCACCACACCGAGGTGGTGCTGAGCGCCGCCCACGCGTTCACGGTGCCCCCGGAGGCGGCGGACGCGCTGCGGGCCAGGGCGGCGGAGCTGGGGGCCACGCCGTTCCTCGCGGTGGCGGCGGTCTGGAGCGGCCTGCTGGCCGCCCGCAGCGGACAGCCGGACCTCGTCCTCATGACGCCGGTGCCCGGCCGGACCAGACCGGAGGCGGAGCGGGCGGTCGGCTGCTTCGTGCAGTCGCTGCTGGTGCGGGTGGACGTGTCGGGCGCGCCGGGCTTCGCCGAACTGCTCGACCGGGTCCGGTCCGCCGCCACCGCCGCGCTCGACCACCAGCTCTACCCGTTCGCGGAGTTCAGCCCGCTGGTGCCGTTCGCGGCCTGGCTGAGGTACGAGAGCTGGAGTGCGCCGGCCCAGCTGCCGGGGGTGGCCTGCGCGGCCTGGGAGCTGCCCCGCAACGCCACCGTGCCGTACCCGCTGCCGGGCGGTGACCGGCACGTCCCGGAGCTGGCGGTCACCGAGCAGCCGGACGGCGCGCTGCGGTGCTGGCTGCGGTACAACGAGCACGCCTTCGAGGCGGCGACGGTGTCGGCGCTGGCCGACGACCTCGCCGCGGCGCTGGCCGGGGCGGCCGGTATCTGACACGAGGAAAGCGGGGGTGCGGCCATCACCGGCCGCACCCCCGGAACG
>NZ_JBIVVI010000460.1:0-6480 GCF_044757675.1 Kitasatospora sp. NPDC091257 | reverse complement strand
CTCCCCCGTCACCTCTCCCCCATTGGTTGCAGGCGTTGCTTCGAGGCTGAGGGCGGACGATTTTCCGCGGAAAATTCCACGGCCCCGGGAGAGACGGCGTCGTCGGTGCACGCAAGGACGCCCGCGCCTGGCCCGCCGTCCGCCCTGCGGGCCGAACCCGGCTCCGTCACCTTCACTCCGGAAGGGGAGCGAAGGAGGGCGACAGCCCGCTGAGTGGTTCGCGGGATGGTCTGCTCGTCAGGCCCCGGCGCGACTTCCCCTGACAACAGCAGGGCCTTCCCCGGCTGCCATCCGCGGCGCCGAGGAAGGTGTTCCGTCACACGTCCCGCTCACCGAACACGCGGACCACCCATTCGTCGAGCCGGATGCCGAACGCCACCGCCGAATCGATCCCCGAAGCCGGAAACGTCCCGGCATCGTCCACGCCGGCGAGATGGTCGACGTCGGCCCAGCCGCCTCGGAACAGCACCACCGACAGCTGGGTCTCCTCGGGACCGGAGACAAGAACCCCCACCGAGTCGGGATCGGCCACCCGCGTCCTGTCCGTCTCAAGGCGCTGCGGCCACGGCGCCGTCTCGTCGCGCCACGTCATCTCGCCCACCACGAGACCAGCGGCCCGCCAACCGGACGTCCGCGCCGCCACCTCCGCAGCCGCCTCGTCGAGATCCACGATCGTCTCCATGGGGTGGAGCATGGCCGACCCAGCCGCGGTCCTCCACCGAATTCCGCCCGTACGACAGGCGGGTGCTGCCATGCGTGACTGGTTGACGGTCAGATCCGACTTCCCGGGTGCCGTGCATTCCAGGCTCGGATGACGGCGGCTCGCTGGTCCTCAAGACCGACGACGTCTCCGGGCTCGGCCGGGGCGAAGATGTCGACGATCTCAGGGGGCTCGCCTTGAAGGTCCGGAAAGCGGACGTACGCGTGCCGTCCGTTACTGAACTGGCGCAACTGTCCCGACGGATGAACGTCAGGACGGGCTCCCTGGCAGCAGAGCAGACGGCCGTCGCGCTCCAGCTGCCGCCGGGCCTGGGCGAGGCAGTCGAGGTAGTCGGTTCCGCTGATCTCGGTGAGAACATCGTCGTCGAGGAGCGCGATGAGTGCGCCGGAAGGCGGACCGATGCGAAGGACGACAGGTCGGAGGAGGCCGTCCGGGTCCACGGTCCGAAGGCTCACTTCGTCGATCCAGCTCGCCGGGGAGATGCTGCTGTTCGAGGTGCTGTCCTCGCCGAGACCACTGTTCATGCCGACGATGATCGCCGCGGGAAGCCGACTCGGGAAGGGTTGGGCAGTCGGGAGGAGGACCCCGGATCCTCTCCTCGGCCGTCGGCGCCGCTCCGCGGATGCAGCCGGACGATTTTCCGCGGAAAATTCCCAGCCGCAGAATGCGCACCGTCAGCGCCGGACCGTCGAACCGACCGACCGGGCCGGCTCCCTGTTCGCCAGCATCCGACGTGGGAGTCAGTGGTGCTTCGGTGAGTCGTGCGCTTCCCGGCTCTACCGTCCGGCGGCGACCGGTCATGCCTCCCCGGTACACCTCGTCGGCCTCAACCCCCGGTACCACGCGACTGCTCGCTGCCCCCGGACCGGCGGATCGATCCGGGACCGGCGGAATGGCCGGGAGGCAGGGGACCCACTGCACCGCTGCCCTGGTCGGCCCGGTCGGCCCGGTCATCGGGGCCCGGTGGAGGATTCCGATTTTCCGCGGAAAATCCTGCATCACCCTCGAACCCTCCCCGGGACGACGGCTTCCGGGGCGCCGAATTTTCCGCGGAAAATTCTGCACGCGGATCGCGGGTCACCCCCGGCGGACCCGAGCCGGTACGGAGAGGTGGGCCAGGCGCGCCGACTTCCCCTCGGATGTCACGGGTGTGTCGTCGCGGGAGCGAGTACCCGTGCTCAACTCCGGGACCTGGCCCCACTCCCCCGGTGGTGTCAGCCGAGCATCCGGCGCGCCGTCTCGCGCAGCTGGTCGTCACGGTGCCGCTGGGCCGGGAAGCAGGTGCCGTACTCGCGCAGCAGTCGGCGTTCACTGGTCGCCCAGTGCAGCAGCTGCGGCCGGAGGTCGGACGGATAGGGAGGCCCGATCCGGTGGACTGCCTGAAGGGCCCGCACACCCACGGGGCGGGACGGATCCAGCAGCGCGGTCAGACCAGGGAGCGCGACGGACGGATCGCCGGTGATCCGCCAGTGGGCCTCGGCGGCGTGCAGCCGGGTCCAGTCGTAGCCGTCGTCCAGGTAGCACTCGATCAGCGGCAGCAGGGGAGCGGCCGCATCGCCCAGGCGTCCTGCCTCCTCCAGCCGCCGACTGTCCTCGGCGAGCTGGTGTGCCAGCAGGCGCAGGACAGTGCCCGGATCGTCGGTGAGGAGGGCGGTGGTGACGGCTGCCGCGGCCGCGAGCTCGTCATCGGTTGCGCGGGTGAGGGCTTCCAAACGGTCGAGGAGTCCGGAGTCCCGGATCGCCCAGTCGCCGAAGCGGCGGACGAGGGTCTGGGTGGGGCGGTCGCGCAGCAGGCGCGTGAGGTCGGGCAGATGGGTGCGGGCCTCCTCGACGGAGAGAGCGTCGTAGAGGCTGTCCAGGTGGGTGGCGTCCCGGTGCCGCAGGGCGAGGCGCTGGTGCTCGGGGTCGCGGGTACGGAGAGCGAGCGCGGCCAGTGCCTCCGGCGCCGGGTCGGGAACGTGGGTGAGGAGCCGCGGATCGCCGAGCTGACCGAGGATCATCTGGGCGCGGCGGCCGGCGAGGGTGTCGGTGTGGACGTGGGGGAGGAGGTTGTCGGCGAGCGCCGGGTCGGGGCGGGAAGCCCCGAACAGGTACTGGGAGATCACGTCGAGCAGGCCGCCGAGGTCCCAGCGGTCGGGCTCGTGGCGGAGGGCTTCGGTGAGCAGACTGACGGTCTCGTCCTCGCGGTCGCGCCACATCGCCGACAGGTGTCGGGCTCGGCGCGTGCCGCGGCCCTGGTGGTCCCCGTGGGTGATCCATCCGCGGGCCACCGCCGCCAGGGCGTACGCGTCCTCGGTCAGGATCCAGATGCGTTCGTCGGTGTTGCCGATCCCCGGGACGAACTCACCGGCACTGACGTCGAAGCCGGGGTCGCCCCCGGCCTCGGCCAGGACAGCGACCACGTCGGCCGGGTAGGGCGCCTCTGAACGTTCCAGCAGGGCCAGAGCGCCGGCGGCGCGGACGGCCGGCATCGGGTCCGTCAGGGCCGACCGGAGGCGGCGGCGGGCGGCATCGCCGTCCGGGTCGAGCAGCGTCAGGACGGTGAGCGCCTCGGCGCGGACAGCGGCGGCAGGGTCGGAGGTGCAGCGAGCGGTCAGCTCGCGCAGGACAGCGGGGACGGTCTCGCCGGTGGCACGGCGGGCGACGCGCACCATGTTGCGGCGCACCATCGGGTCGTCGTCGCGCAGCAGGTGCAGCAGCCCGGCCACCTCGGCCGCGATCCGGGCACACCCCTGCACCTCGTCGTCGTACTCCGGCTCGGCTTCGGTGCCGCCGCATCCGGCCAGGGCGGCGAGCAGGTCCGCCCGTTCGTGGCGGGTGTGCGTCGCTGCGTGGGCGAGGAAGGGAACGGCCGTCACCGCGGCCGATGACACCGACCCCTGGTGCAGTGCCCGGCCGAAGAACGCGGACAGCGCCTTGTCCGCCAGGTGCCGGTCGTCGGAGTACAGGGCGCGTATCCAGCCGGGGACGTCGCTGCCGTCGCCGAAGGCGTGTCCCAGAGACGGCCAGTCGATCATGTGCAGCTCTTCAGGTGATCTCACACCGGCACACTCCAAGTACGGGCACGGACAGTGCCCGCGGCCGCGACTCCGGCCGCGACTCCGGCCGCGACTCCGGCCGCGACTCCGGCCGCGACTCCGGCCGCGACGAGGGGCTGGCGAGTGCGACCCGGATCGGCTCGACGCGGTTCCAGTCCCTGCGCCGAGGGGCCGCCCGTTTCGCCGCCTCACCGATTTTCCGCGGAAAATTCTGCGGCTCTCGTCTGGCCGAAGTCGTCCGTCTCTGTCATCGGTCGGCCCGCCGACCGGCCATCAGGAGAGTCGGCCGGTACCCGGGGGATTCATCTCGGGAGCCTTCAGACGGTTGAATGCCCGGGTGGTGAACTGGACACGGATGTACGACTGCCACGGGGACGTCGATCGCGTTCCCGAGCTTCTGGACCGCGTGGAGCGCGAAGGCGATGCCGAGGCGTGGACGGAGCTCGGGTACCGGCTGTGCCTGGAAGGCGACCTCGTCTTTCCCGCGAGCTTCGCAGCCCTTCCCCGCCTCGTGCGGCTCGCATCGAGCGATCAGCGGGCGCGCGCACTGGCCGGCACGATCGTACGGCGCGCGGCAGGGCACCACGGCTGCGACGATCTGTTCGCCGACTGCGCCGGGACGATCGCCGAGTTCCATGTGCTGCTGGACCGGTACCTGACGTCGCGGCCGAACGACTACCTCGCGGCGTTCCTCGACCTGCTGGCGGTCAACGCGCAGTACCACTGGAGCGCCGCCCTGGGGGACTTCACGGACGACTTCTACCACCTGGCCTGCCCCCACTGCGGTGCGGAGGTGACGATCGCCATCGGCGACCACGGGCGCTACTCGGCGATCCGGGAGTGGAACCTGGGCGACGTGGAGCGACACGACCTGCGGCCGGCGGCCGGTGAGGAACTCTCGGGGACCGGCCGCTGGATGCACGACACTGCCGTCCGGGACGGGCAGGAGGCACTCGCCGCCGGGATCCGGTATCTGTTCGGCCGTGCAGAATGCCCACGCTGTGCCAGCGTGTTCAACATCGCGGACGAGTACACGTCCGCCGAATGCCCCGGCCCGTAGCGATCGGCCGTCCAAGCGCTGGGTTCTCGCAGGAGCCGGCAGAACGACAGGGGCAGGCGCCAACAGCAGCCCGAGCTGTACCGAACGGTCACCCTGCCGGGCAGCTCTCGACAGGCGGGCACGATTTTCCGCGGAAAATTCCTCGTGCCCAGTGCGGCCACGACGGTGACGTGTCCGGCCTCCATCCGCACGGGCGCCTCAACCGGGACCCGGACACCCCGGCTCTGCCCGAGGCCCTCCGGATGCCTTGGAATTTTCCGCGGAAAATCCTGAGGCATCCGAAGGACGGCGGGGCAAGGCGGTCCGAGCAACCGCGGAGCACTGTGCGGATGGCCAGGGCTGAGACGCCGGCGTTCCCGCCGCAGCCGGTTCCATGGGGCATCCGCCAGGGCGGGCCGATGCACTCCTGGCCCGGGCTACAGGCTCCGGGCCTCAGACGTCACGGCGCCAGCGGTCGCCGGCGAACCGGTTCAGCGCGACCTCCAGGTCGAGCGGCACCATCTCGGTGGGGCCCAGCTCCCACACCCGGACCCAGCCGTCCGAGGTGGTACGGAACCGCGGCGACTCCCGTCCGGGCATCGGCTTCATCACGAGGTAGTACGAGCTGATCAGACCGAAGGAGCCGGACTCCCTGTTCCTGTGGGACCGGATCCTGAGTACCCGTACCTCCGCCACGTCCTCCCACCGCAGCCGCAGCTTGCGGCCACCATCGAGCTCCACGCCCTTGCCGTCGATGCGCAGTCGCGTCGCGACAGCCCGCAGGGCCAGTGCCCCCAGGACCAGGACGCAGAGCGCGCCGAGCAGTACGGGCCCTTGGCGCACCAGCAGCAGCCAGGTCCGGTACCAGTCGTCCCGGAAGCCCGAGCCCGAGGACATCGGGGAGACCACCAGGAGGAACACGACGACCGGCGTCAACAGATCGAATGCCAACGCCCGCAGGGCCCCGAGGCTCCGCACGCTGCTCCTGAGCACCACCTCGCGCGGTCCTGCGGAACCGGCGGGCATATCGCCCGGCGCCCCGTCGGTGAGCCGCGATCGCAACTCGGCGTGCCGGAACTGGTAGACCCCGCCGACTCGCCGCAGCACGCCCAACCGACGGCCGTCCTCAAGGAAACCCAGCAGGTCCCGTGGCAGACGTCGTCTACCCGCCAGGATGAGGCACGTGGCGGTCCAGCGGCCCCATCGGCTGAGGCCCATCAGCACCGCGGCCGAGCACGACCAGCTGATGACGAGGCCGCCACCGATGAGCAGCGGATCGCCGTCGAGCCAGTGGAAGAACGCCACTGAGGTGCCCGCGACGGCCGGCGCGACCAGTGCGGATTCGACCAGGGCGATCCTGCGCTCGTCGCGCAGCAACTGCCTCGGCCTGGCCGCCATGTCGAACTCGGTCGACCGCGTCAGGAGCACACCGGAGAGGAGGGGAAGCAGGAAGACGCACAGGCTTGCCGATGTGGTGCCGGGCAGGGCCACACCGACGGCTGTCGAGGCAGCGGCCGACGCGGCCAGGAGCACCCGGCCGCCGATTCCCGCCGCCGGCCTTCGTGGGCGGTTGTCGAAGCCGCTGAACAAGTGCCTGGTGATGACCCGTCCGAACGCCGTGGCGATGATGGCGACCGCGGCGACGGCCCCGAGCGCCTGGCCCACCCCCGGGATCCCGAGCG
>NZ_JBIVVI010000459.1:0-6488 GCF_044757675.1 Kitasatospora sp. NPDC091257 | reverse complement strand
GTACCTGACCCGGACCTGCCGTGGGGGTGGGGATCTCGCGCAGTTCCCAGCGCGCCTTGGCCTCGGGTACGACGGCTGCCCACATCGGACGGACCTCCCTTTCGTGTCAGCGGTTTCGCGGCGTGAGGCGGACCGGGAGGGTCTGCACGCCGTTCATGATGAAGGTGACCTGCGGCGCCAAGTCCATCTCGGGGACGGTGAGTTCGATGTCGGGGAAGCGCCGGAACAGCGCGGCGAGCGCGATCTCGGCCTCCATCCGGGCCAGCGGCATGCCGATGCAGCGGTAGACGCCGTGGCCGAAGGAGAGGTGCTCCTTGTCCGACCGGGCGGCGTCGAAGGCGTCCGCGCTGTCGCCGTGCACGGTACGGTCGCGGCCCACCGCCGCGAAGTTGATCAGGACCGGGTCGCCCTTGGCGATGACGACGCCGCCGATCTCGATGTCCTCCACCGCGAAGCGGAAGGGCAGATGGGCGACCGGCGCCTCGACGCGCAGGGTCTCCTCGATCACGTCCGACCAGCTCACCGCGCCGCTGCGCAGCAGCGCCAGCTGGTCGGGGTGGGTGAGCAGGGCCCGGGTCGCGTTGGCGAGCAGGTTCATCACCGGCTCGGTCCCGGTGGCGAGCAACAGGTGCAGGGTGCCGACCAGTTCGGAGTCGTTCAGCCGGGAGCCGTCCTCCTCCTGGGCCTGGACCAGGTCGCTGGTCAGGTCGTCCCCGGGGCTGCGGCGCTTGGCCTCGACGAACTCCTGCATCTCCCGGTGCCACTGCTCGACGTTGGCCGCCGACTCCTCGGGGGTGAGGGTGGTGTCGATGTTCGCCTCGCCGCCGCGGAGCATCTGCGCGCGGTCCTCGGCCGGCACGCCGAACAGGTCGCAGATCACCCGGGCGGGCATCGGGCGGGCGAAGCGGGCCTTGAGGTCCAGCACCTCGCCGGGTTCGCAGCGGTCCAGCTCGTCCAGCAGCTCGTCGACGGCCTTCTCGACCTCGGCCCGCATGGCCTCGACCCGGCGCGGGGTGAAGGCCCCGGCGGTCAGCCGGCGCAGCCGGGTGTGGTCGGCGCCGTACCGGGTGGTGAGGTTGTCCATCAGCACCCAGCCGATGAGCGGGAAGTCCTCGCCGATCCTGCCCTCGGCGAAGGCCGTCCAGTGCTGGCGCGGGTCCTTGGACAGCCGGTGGTCGGTGAGGGCCTGGCGGGCGGTTTCGTGGTCGGTGATCGACCAGCCGAGCACGCCGCCGGGCAGCTCGATCCGGGCGACCGGGCCGTTCGCCCGGATCCGCGCGCCCTCGGCGTGGATGTCGTGTCCGGCGGGGTCGATGACGACGGGTTCGGGGATTGCCATGGGGATCCTCCGGGCGGTCGGTGGGAACGGCGGGCAGGGCATGCCGGACAGGGCCGCTCGGTGCGGCCCTGCCCGGTGGGGCGCCGGCTACAGGTAGAGGGTGTTGGGCCCGAGGCCGCAGGCGACCCGCCCGTAGAGTTCGAGGTTGGTGTTGGGGTGCAGGATGCCGTGCAGGTTGAGGGTCTGGACGTCCCGCTCGATGCGCTGGATCGGGACGGTGGTGTAGATCGAGGAGCCGCCGCTGGCGGTGTTGAGGATGTCCACCGCCTCCTTGGTGCGCGAGCAGACGGCACCGAGGTCGAGCCTGATCCGGGCCCGCTCCTCCAGGGTCCACTCCTCGCCGGTGGGGCCCTTGGTGTCGATCAGGCCGGCGGCGCGGTGGGCGTGGAACTCCACCTCGTCGATCCTGGTGATGGCGTCGGCCACCTGGAGGTGGGTCACCGGGGCCTCGGCCTGGTTGGCGTACTCGGTGTAGCTGATCTTCCGGCCGGGGAGCCGCTCGAAGAACGCCTCCTTGGCGGCCTTGGCCAGCCCGAGCGCCGGCGCGGCCACCGTGGCGCACGCGGTGGGCATGAACGGGGCCCGGTAGATGGGCGATTCGGCGTTCGCCAGGGAGCGGTGCCGGCCCTGGAGCACCGGGACCATCGGCAGCACCCGCGGCTCGGGGACGAACAGGTCGGTGGCGACGGTGGTGACGCTGCCGGAGCCGCGCAGGCCGGTGGTGTGCCAGTCGTCGACGATCTCCAGGTCCGCCAGCGGGACGGCCACCATGATCGGCTGCGGCCCGTCCGGGGTCATCAGCACGGCCGCGTTGGTGTTCCAGGAGCTGTGCAGCGCGCCCGAGTTGAACGTCCACTTGCCGTTCAGCAGCACGCCGCCCTCGACCGGCACAGCGACCGCGGTCGGGCTGAGGATGCCGCTCACGCGCACGCCCGGGTCGGCGAAGATCTCGTCCTGCACCTCGTCCGGGAACAGGCCGGCCATCCAGGAGCTGATGGCGTAGACCGCCATGACCCAGGCCGTGGAGCCGTCGCCGCGGGCCAGCTCGGCGATCACGTCCACCGCGGTGCGCATGTCGGATTCGTAGCCGCCGTAGCGGACCGGCACCCGGATCTGCAGCAGTCCGGAGTCCGTCAGCGCGGCCAGCGTCTCGTCGGACAGCCGGCGGTGCTCCTCGTGCCACAGCGCGTTCTTCTGCAGCAGCGGCACCAACTCGGCTGCACGGCTCACCAGTTCTTCCCTGGACGGGGATTCCTTGGCTGTCATCGGGGGCTCCTCAGAAGTGGGCGGCCCGCGTGGGACGGTTGGCCGTCCGGGCCGCGGTCGTTGATCGGCCCTGTCGAGGCTGGCAGCCGGGCGGGGCGCCCGCATCTCCCGGATTGCGGCGCGTCCGGAGCGTGTCCAGGCCACCCGGCCGTCCAACGATCGAGCGCAATCGGGGAGTTGTCGCCCCGTGCGGACCGGTGTGAGGCTGGCCGTCACCCGGCCGCCGTGTCGCGGCCGTGACCACCGGAGAAGGAGAGAGCCATGTCCGCCACTCCCCCGCCCAACTCCCCCGAAGCCGCCGCGCTGCGCGCCGTTCCGGAGCGCATCGTCGCGGCCTGGGCCGCCCAGGACGCCGACGGCTTCGCCGAGGTCTTCACCGAGGACGCGACGCTGATCCTGCCCGGGGACATCTACCTGACGAGTCGTCAGGCGATCCGCGCCTTCATGACCCAGGCCTTCGCCGGCCCGTTCAAGGGAACCCGGGTCACCGGCGAGCCGGTGTCGGTCCGCCCGCTGGCCGCGGACGTGGCCGTGCTGGTCACCCAGGGCGGTGTGCTGGCCCCCGGGGACACCGAGGTGACGGCCGAGCGTGCGATCCGGGCGACCTGGGTGCTGGCCCGACAGGGCTCCGACTGGCGGATCGCCTCGTACCAGAACACCCCCGTCGCCGCCTGAGACCCGGCGGGCCGGTCCCGGCCCGCGCTGCCCGCCCCTCCGATCCGACAGTCCACTGAGAGGACTTGGCATGCGCCCCTTCCGTATCGACGTCCCGCAGGAAGCCCTCGACGACCTGGACCGCCGGCTCGCGGCGACCCGCTGGCCCGGCGAACTGCCGGGCGTGGGCTGGCAGCGCGGGGTTCCGCTCGACTACCTGAAGGAGCTGGCCGAGTACTGGCGCACCGGCTTCGACTGGCGCAAGGCCGAGGAGCAGCTCAACGCGTTCCCGCAGTTCCTGACCGAGATCGACGGCGTGGACATCCACTTCCTGCACGTGCGCTCGCCGGAGCCGGATGCCACGCCGTTGATCATCACCCACGGCTGGCCCGGCTCGGTGGTCGAGTTCCTGGACGTGATCGGGCCGTTGACCGACCCGCGGGCGCACGGCGGCGATCCGGCCGACGCGTTCCACGTGGTCATCCCCTCGCTGCCCGGCTACGGCTTCTCCGGCCGCCCCCGGGAGACGGGCTGGGACACCGCCCGGGTCGGCCGGGCCTGGGCCGAGCTGATGCACCGCCTCGACTACGACCGGTACCTCGTCCAGGGCGGCGACTGGGGCATGCCGGTCTCCCTCCAGCTCGGCCTGGCCGATCCGGCGCACGTCGCCGGCGTCCACCTCAACATGCTCGCCACCTTCCCGCCGCAGGACCCGGCCGAGTTCGCGAACCTGGACGGGGCGGACCTGGCCAGGCTGGAGTTCGCCGCGCACTTCGAGCAGGACGGGGCCGGCTGGCGGAAGATCCAGTCCACCCGGCCGCAGACCGTCGGCTACGGCCTGACCGACTCGCCGGTGGGCCAACTCGCCTGGATCGTGGAGAAGTTCAAGGAGTGGACGGCCGCGGAGACGGCGCCGGAGGACGCGGTGTCCCGCGACCGGCTGCTGACCAACGCGGCGATCTACTGGTTCACCGCCTCCGCCGCCTCCAGTGCCCAGCTCTACTACGAGTCCAACCGGCTGGACTCCGACTTCATCCGTACCTGGGCCGGCCCGTGGCCGCTCGCCGCGCCGGTCGGGGTGGCCGTCTTCCCGCAGGACGCCGTCCGGCCGATCCGCCGCTGGGCCGAGCGGATCCTCCCGACCCTCGCCCACTGGTCCGAGTTCGAGCGCGGCGGGCACTTCGCCGCGCTGGAGGAGCCCGAGCTGTTCGTCGGCGACGTCCGGGCGTTCGCGCGCCGGGTGCGCTGACCGCCGTCCATCCCGCGTAGCGGCCGGGGAGCCGGTCCGCCACCTTTCGTCCAGGCCCGGGTCGAGCAACGACACCGAGCGGAAACGGAGTTGAATTGTCCGTCATTCTGAAGACCCGCGGCGCCGGGCGGCGCGGTCGCCGCACCCCGGGCTGGCTGGCGTTCACGGCGCTGGCCGCCGTCTCGCTGGCGATCGCACCCGGCATGGCCGCCCCCGACCCGGCCGCCGCGGGCACCGAGAACGCCCGGGGCGGCTACGACCGCCGGGTCCACCCACAGGACTGGGCCCTGTCCAACGGCGGTCTGACCAACACCAGGAACGTCACCCGGACACCGATCAACTCGCACAACGTCAAGAACCTCAAGGTGAAGTGGCGGCTTCCGCTGGAGGGCGACCCGACCTTCGCCGGCATCATGGCGTCCAATCCGATCGTCGTGGGCGACACGGTCTACCTGATCAGTCTCAACTCCGACGTCACCGCGGTGGACAAGGAGACCGGGAAGGTCCGCTGGAAGCGCGTCTTCAACAGCCCCTCGGTCGGGCCGAACGGCGTGGCCTACGCGCGCGGCCTGCTCTTCGGCACGACGTTCACCGGCGTCTTCGCACTCGACCCGGCGACCGGCCGGACCGTCTGGTCACGGGAGCTGATCGCCTCCGGCGAGGGCGGCATCGACGTCGCTCCCCAGGTGTACGAGGACACCGTGGTGGTCAGCACCGTCCCGAACACCTTCGGCAAGTACGTGCCGGGGGCCATGGGAACCATCTTCGCGCTGGACACCGCCACCGGGAAGCCGCGCTGGAGCTTCAACACGGTCAAGGACGGCGACCTCTGGGGCCACCCGGAGATCAACAGCGGCGGCGGGACCTGGTTCGCGCCGGCCCTCGACGAGCACGGACGGCTGTTCGTCGCCGTCGCCAACCCCGCCCCGCTCCCCGGCACCCCCGAGTACCCCAACGGCAGCAGCCGGCCGGGCCCCAACCTCTACACCAACTGCCTGCTGGCGATGGACAGCAGGACCGGGAAGCTGCTCTGGTACCAGCAGACCGCGCCGCACGACCTGCGGGACTACGACCTCCAGGACCCCCCGATCGTGACCACCGCGACGGTCCGCGGCAAGCCCACGGAGATCGTGGTGGCGGCGGGCAAGATGGGCAAGGTCTACGCCTACCGGGCCGACGACGGAACCCCGCTGTGGACCCTGCCGGTCGGCACCCACCTGAACGACGAGGGCCCGCTGCCGGACACCCCGACCACCGTCCTGCCGGGCATCATCGGCGGGGTGGAGACGCCGATGGCGCTCTCCCGCGGGCGGCTCTTCGTCCCCTGGGTCGACAATCCCGCCAAGCTCGACTCCCGGGGCGGACTGCAACTGCCCGACTACACCGTGGGCCGGGGCGGCCTCACCGCCGCCGACGTGGCGACCGGCAAGGTGCTCTGGCAACGGGACCTGCCGCAGATGGCGCTCGGTGCCGCCACGGTGGCCAACGACGTGGTCTTCACCTCCACCTTCGACGGCCAGGTCTACGGCTTCGACACCACCACCGGCGCGACCCTGTGGACGGCCAGGACACCGGCCGGCATCATCTCCTTCCCGGCCGTGAGCGGCAACCTGCTCCTGGTCGGCGCGGGCGCCCCCGCGTTCTCGACCAACCCGTCGTTCGAGCTCATCGCCTACTCGCTCTGACCCGCCCCCGCGTACCGCCCCGCCCCTGACGACCCGACGGCCACCGGCCCGGCATCCACGCCGCGCCGGTGGCCGTCGTGCGTGCGTCCGCGAAGCATGCTGTGCGCGCTGCCGTTGCGACGGGTCGCGCGACGTCCGGCGGGACGGCACGACGGAAGAACTCCCGAAAATTCTCCCGCTCGATGTCGATCCGCGGCGCCCGGCTCCGTCTACCAAGTGCCGGGCCTGGACCCCGGCCGTCGGGGCTCCGAGCCTCGACACGGTCGCGGTCGCCGGGGACGGAGTGGACGCCCTC
>NZ_JBIVVI010000458.1:0-6491 GCF_044757675.1 Kitasatospora sp. NPDC091257 | reverse complement strand
CCTTACTGATCTCCTCGGTCTGCAATCGAACTAGCTACACCATCGAACTCTTTTCTGTCAAGGACGGCAGCAGCAGCAGGTGCACCTCGCGCGGCCGAGCCGCACGGCCGCGCCCCGTGCAACGGGCGGTGACGGTCCGGCCCGCGTCGGCGGTCGCCTCACTCGCCCTCGGTGAACGTCTCGCGCAGCCGGGCCTCCTCGTCGGCCGAGAGGTTCGTCTCCAGGAGCTCGGCGTGCAGGCCCTCGAACGCCGACCTCACCGGGTCGAGCACGGCGTCGGAGCTGAGCACGAACAGGGCGGAGGTGCCGGGAGTGACCTTCTCCCGCAGTCGCTTGACGAAGTCCTCGTCGATGCCGACGTGGGCGAGGTGGCCCCCCAGCGCGCCGCCGGCCGCGCCCAGGGCCGCGCCGAGCACGGGCACGAAGAAGATCATTCCGAGGAGGAAGCCCCAGAAGGCGCCGCCCACGGCACCCATGCCGGTCATGTCGCTCAGATGGCGGGTCCTCGGCTTCCTGGCCCCTTCCGGCCAGGTGACCACCGCTCCGTCCTGGACCTTGATCAGCTCCTGGCGCCCCAGCCTCTTCAGGGTGGCGAGCGCCTCGTCGGCTCCGTTCGCGGTGGGAAAGCGCCATACCGTCAGGGTCGCCATCACGGCCTCCGATCGCGGGGGTACTGCACCGGCAGCCCCATCGTCGGCACGGGCCGCGGGCGCTGCCACACGCGGACGCCGGACGGGCGAACCGGCCGCGAGCGCCCCGGCCGGGCGGCGCGGGTGGGCCCGCTCCGGAAGGACACCGTCGGATTGACACGGCCGACCGGCGGCCACAGCGTGGCAGGTAGCACTCTTCCGTGCTGGTCGGTCCCGGTTTCCGCCGCGTCGAGGACGCCTGTGCGGACGGGGCGCTCGGCAGGCCTCCCGATGCCCGCCGGACCCGAGAGGAGCTGGTACAGGCGATGTCGGACGGACGGACGGCCAAACGCATTGCGAAGTTCATCAAGCCGCTGCGGGTGAAACCGGGGTCGCGGGTGGACCTCGCGGAGGACTTCGACCCCCGGTACAAGGCGGGCATGAAGAAGCGCGAGGGCGTCGAGCTGCTGCGCACCGGCGTGTCGCTGCTCTCGGAGTACCAGGCCCGGCTGGCGGCCCAGGACACCTACGGCGTGCTGCTCTGCCTCCAGGCGCTCGACGCCGGCGGCAAGGACGGAACGATCCGTCACGTCATGAGCGGGGTGAACCCGCAGGGCGTCCACGTGAGCAGCTTCAAGGTGCCCTCCACGGAGGAGCTCGACCACGACTTCCTGTGGCGGTACGCGCAGCGGCTCCCGGCGCGCGGGGACATCGGGATCTTCAACCGTTCGCACTACGAGGAGGTCCTCGTGGTGCGCGTCCACCCGGAGAACCTCGACCGGCAGAAGCTGCCGGAGGAGGCGAAGGGCCCCGGAGTCTGGCACCGCCGGTACCGGGAGATCAACGACTGGGAGCGCTACCTCACCGACAACGGGTTCAAGGTGGTGAAGATCTTCCTGAACCTCTCCAAGGAGGAGCAGCGCAAGCGCTTCCTGGCGCGGATCGACCTGCCCGAGAAGAACTGGAAGTTCTCCGAGGCCGACATCCGCGAGCGCGAGCGCTGGGACGACTACCAGGAGGCGTTCTCCGACATGCTGTCGGCCACGAGCACGCCGTGGGCACCCTGGTACGTCGTGCCGGCCGACCGCAAGTGGTTCGCGCGCATCTGCGCGGCGGCGGTGCTCGCGCACACGCTCATCGAGATCGATCCGCAGTTCCCCACGGTCGACGAGCGGATCCGCAAGGACCTGCGCGCGGCCAAGCGCCTGCTGGAGACGGAGGCCCCACGGGGCGTCCGCACGTGATCCGTCCGCACGTGATCCGGCGGCTGCGCGTGATCCGTTCGCGCGTGATCCGTCCGTGGTGACGCGTCGGACCGACCGACGTCCAAGGGGGGACGTTCCCGGATCCCGAGGAGTGAAGAATGGCGGAGCAGGCTGGGCCGTCCGGCCCGCAGGAGTCCCCGGACCCGTGGTACGCGCGACCTCCCCGCGAGGTCGCGTCCTCGCTCGGGGTGGACCCGGCGACCGGGCTCAGCGCCGCCCGGGCGGCCGAACTGCTCGCCGCGAACGGGCCGAACGCGTTGCCCGAGGAGAAGGCGAGGCCCGACTGGCTGCGCTTCCTCGACCAGTACCGCAGCTACATGCAGATCATCCTGCTGGCGGCGGCGGCGGTCTCCCTGGCGATCAAGGAGTGGACCACCGGGATCCTGCTGATCGTCCTGACGCTGCTCAACGCGGTGGTCGGCCTGCGGCAGGAGGGCAAGGCCGAGAGCGCGATGAACGCGCTGAGGTCGATGATGAAGGCCACCGCGCGGGTGCGGCGGGACGGGACGGAGGCGCAGATCCCGGCCGAACAGCTGGTCGTGGGCGACGTGGTGCTCGTCCGGGCGGGCGACGAGGTCCCGGCGGACGGACGGATCGTCGAGGCCAGCGCGCTGCAGATCGACGAGTCGGCGCTGACCGGCGAGAGCGTCCCCGCCGCCAAGGACACCGGCCCCCTGCCGGCCGGGGCGCTGGGCCCGGGCGACCAGACCAACATGGCGTTCATGGACACCCCGGTCACCCACGGCAGCGGACTGCTCGTCATCACCGCGACGGGCTCCGGCACCGAACTGGGCAAGATCTCCGGGATGCTGTCGGCGACCGAGAAGGAGCAGTCGCCGCTCACCAGGGAGCTGAACACGCTGACGCTGTGGATCGCGGCGGCGGCCGGCCTGACCATGGTCGTGATGTTCGCGCTCGGCCGCAGCCGCGACCAGGCGTGGGACGCCCTCTTCGTCAGCGCGGTCTCGCTGGCCATCGCGGCCATCCCGGAGGCGCTGCCGACGGTCAGCCAGGTCATCCTCTCCGTCGGCAGCCTCAACCTGGCCAAGCGGCACGCGATCGTCAAGGAACTGCCGTCCGTCGAGACCCTCGGGTTCACCTCGGCCATCAACTCCGACAAGACCGGCACCCTGACGATGAACCAGATGACGGTCGTCGAGGTGCTCACCCCAGCCGACCGCTACACCGTCTCCGGCACCGGCTACCGCCTCGACGGGCGGATCCACCACGCCGCGGGCTCCGCCCCGGGCATCGAGGACGCCGTCCTGCCCCACCTGGTGGCCAACGACGCGAAACTGGTCGACGGCGAGGTCGTCGGCGACCCGACCGAGGGCGCGTTGCTCGTCCTCTGCCACAAGGCCGGGCTGGACATCGAGGCCACCCGGGAGCGCCTCCCCCGGCTCGCCACGCTGCCGTTCGACCCCACCTACAAGCTGATGGCCAGCTTCAACGAGGCGAAGGACGCGGACGGCCGGGCGGTGGTGCGGTGCTTCGTCAAGGGCGCGGCCCCCGCGGTCATGGCCCGGGCCTCCTCGGCCGACTCGAACGGCGTGGTCGTCCCCTGGGACGCGGAACTCGGCGGACGCGCCCAGGCGCAGACCGAGCGGATGGGCGGCGAAGGGCTGCGGGTGATGGCCGGGGCCGTCCGCGACCTGGACCCGGCGGACTTCGACCCGGACGGCGACCTGCTGGCGTTCGTCGAGGACCTGCGGATGACCAGCCTGGTGGCCATGGTCGACCCGCCGCGCGAGGAGTCACGGGCCGCGATCGCCAGCGCGCAGGCCGCCCACATCCGGGTCCGCATGGTGACGGGCGACGACGTCACCACCGGAGCGGCCATCGCCCGTCAACTCGGCATCGAGGGGGAGGCCGTCCTCGGCGCCGACTTCGCCGCCCTGCCGGAGCACGAGCGGCTGGCCCGGATCGACGGCATCGGAGTCCTCGGCCGGGTCGCGCCCGAGCACAAGGTGCTGCTCGCCGCCACGCTCAAGCGGAAGGGCGACGTGGTCGCCATGACCGGCGACGGCGTCAACGACGCGCCGGCGATCAAGGCCGCCGACATCGGCATCGCCATGGGCAGCGGCACCGACGCGGCGAAGAACGCGAGCCGCATGGTCCTCGCCGACGACAACTTCGCCACCATCGTGTACGCCGTCGAGGAGGGCCGGAAGCTCTACGACAACCTCACCAAGTACATCCGGTTCGTCCTGGTGCTGCTGGTGACGTTCGTGCTGACCTTCCTCGGCGCCGCGCTCCTGAACATCGCCGCCGGCGAGCCGTTCACCCCGGCGCAGGTCCTGTGGGTCCACTTCGTGGTCAACGCCCCCTTCGGCTTCGCCCTGGGCTTCGACCAGGAGAGCCCCGGCCTGATGCGGCGCACCCCGCGCCCGCGCGGCGAGACGGTGCTGACCGGGCCCGTGATGATCACCGTCGGGCTCGCCGGGCTGGCCGTCACGGTCGCCCTGCTCGGGCTGACCAAGCTGGGCGAGGCGCACTACCACAGCGCGCCCCTCGGCAACTCGATCGCGTTCACCGCCTTCGCCCTCTGCCTGATCGTGGCGGCCTACGAGTGCCGCAGCGAGCGCGGCTCCGCGCTGACCGTCCGCACCTTCGACAGCAAGCAGATGAACCTGGCGGCCCTCGGCGAGTTCGCCCTGGCGGTGCTGGTCACCCAGATGGACGCCTTCCACCGCCTCCTCGGGACCACCGACCTCACCGCCCGGCAGTTCGGCTGGGCCCTGCTGGCCGCCGTCGCGCTCCTGCTGCTGTGGGAACTGGGCAAGTTCGTCGCCCGCAGAGTGTCCGGCGCCGGCGGCGGGGCGGCGGCCGGCCGCGGCGCCGCGACGGCCGGCCCCCGTCCGTGACGGCGTTGCGGAGCCCTTGAGGAGATCCATGGCCGCCGGTGCTCCCCCCGACCGACGACGGCACCGCTTCGTGCCCGCCCTGCCGGGACTGACGGTGCTCCGCTCCTACCGGCGCGACTGGCTGCGGGGCGACCTGGTGGCCGGTGCCACGGTGGTGGCCTACCTGGTGCCCCAGGTCATGGCGTACGGGAGCGTGGCGGGGCTGCCGCCGGTCACCGGGCTGTGGGCCATCCTGCCCGCGATCGTGCTGTACGCCCTGGTCGGCTCGTCCCGGCTGCTCTCGGTCGGGCCCGAGTCGACCACGGCGCTGATGACCGCCACCGTGATCGGGCCGCTGGCCGGCGGCGACACCGCCCGCTACGCCGTCCTGGCCGCGAGCCTGGCCGTGGTGGTCGGCCTGCTGTGCGTGCTGGCCTGGCTGGCCAGGCTCGGCTTCGTCGCCGACCTGCTCTCCCGACCGGTGCTGATCGGCTACCTCGCCGGCGTGGCACTGATCATGATCGTGGACCAGCTGTCCAAGCTCACCGGGATCGACGTGCGGGGGGAGGGGTTCTTCCCGCAGCTGACGTCGTTCGCGTCGAACCTCACCGAGGCCCACCTGCCGACGGTCGCCTTCAGCGCCGCCACCCTGCTCTTCCTCCTCCTGGCGGCCCGCTTCCTCCCGCGCCTGCCCGGCCCGCTGCTGGCCGTCGTGCTCGGCACCGCGATCTCGGCCGCGTTCTCGCTCAAGGACCACGGCCTCGCGGTGATCGGCGAGATCCCGGCCGGGCTGCCCCGTCCCGTGCTGCCGGACCTCACCGAGCTGAACCGGCTGCTGCTGCCGGCGCTGGGGATCCTCCTGGTCGGCTACACCGACTTCATCCTCACCGCGCGCGCCTTCGAGGGATCGGGGGAGGAACGGCGGCTGGACGCCAACCAGGAACTGCTGGGCCTCGGCGCGGTCAACCTCGGCGCGGGCTTCTTCCAGGGCTTCCCGGTGAGCAGTAGCGCCAGCCGTACCGCGCTCGCCGAGTCGGCCGGAGGACGTACCCAGCTGTACGCGCTCACGGCCGGCCTCGGTGTGGTCGCCGTGCTGCTGTTCCTCAGCCCGTTGCTGCACGACACCCCGGACGCCGTGCTCGGGGCCCTGGTCGTGTTCGCCGCACTCCGGATGATCGACCTCGCCGGTTTCCGCCGGCTGGCCTCCTTCCGGAGCCGTGAACTGCTGCTGGCGCTCGGATGCATGGTCGGCGTGCTGACCCTGGACATCCTCTACGGCGTCCTGGTCGCGGTGGGACTGTCGGTGATCGAGCTGCTCAGCCGGGTCGCGCGGCCGCACGACGCGGTGCTCGGCCTGGTGCCGGGCGTGGCTGGGATGCACGACGTCGACGACTACCCCGAGGCGCGGACCGTCCCCGGACTGCTCGTCTACCGCTACGACTCCCCGCTGTTCTTCGCCAACGCGGAGAACCTGCGGCGCCGGGCGCTCGCCGCCCTGGCCGAACAGCCGGAGCCGGTACGGTGGTTCGTCCTCAACACCGAGGCGAACGTCGAGGTGGACATCACCGCGCTGGACTCGCTGGACGCCCTGCGCCTCGAACTCGAAGCCCGCGGCATCGTGTTCGCCCTGGCCCGGGTCAAGCAGGACCTGCGCGACGAACTCGACGCCTACGGCCTGAGCGAGTCCGTCGGCGCCGACCGGATCTTCCCCACCCTGCCCACGGCGGTGGCCGCCTACCGCTCCTGGGCGGGGG
>NZ_JBIVVI010000457.1:0-6492 GCF_044757675.1 Kitasatospora sp. NPDC091257 | reverse complement strand
GGGGGCGCGGCGCCCGGGGCCACCACGCCGGGCCCCGGCGGCGCCGCCTCCGGGGCCCCGGCCGCGACGGGCGGCGCCTGATGGCCGTGATCGCGGTGGTCGGCGGCCCGGGCGCACCGGGAGCGACCACCACCGCCCTGGCGCTGCTGCTGTCGTGGCCGCTGTCGCCCGGCCGGCGGATCCTGCTGGTCGAGGCCGACCCGGACGGCGGCGCGGTGCTCGCCGGCGCCCTGGAGGGCCGGGTCGAGGCGGTGTACGGGCTGCGCAACCTGGCCGTCGCCGACCGGCGCGGACTGCTCACGCAGACCATCTGGGAGCAGCTGATCGACCTCTCGCCCGAGGGCAACGCCGAACGGCTGCTGCTGCCCGGGCTGACCGACCCCACCCAGGCGCCCGGCCTCGCCTACACCTGGGAACCGCTCGCCGAACTGCTGCACGGCGTGGAACGGCAGGGCTACGACGTCATCGTGGACCTCGGCCGCTCCGGGGCCACCGGCCACAGCGCGGTGCTCGCCCGCCGTGCCGACGCGGTGGTGGCGACGGTGCGCACCACGCTGCGCGGGCTGAGCTCGGTCCGGCCCCGGCTCGCCGCCCTGACCGAGGACCTGGCCACCGCCGGTACCGGGTCGGACGCGCTCGGGCTGCTGCTGGTCGCCGAGGGGCCGTACACGAGGGCGGAGGTGACCCGCGAGCTCGGGCTGCCGGTGCTCGGGGTGCTGCCGCACGCCACCCGGACGGCGAAGGTGCTCTCCGACGGCGGGGACACCGGCGACCGGCGGTTCATCCGCTCGGAGCTCATGCGCACGGCGCGGTCGGCGGCGGACGAGGTGCAGCTGCTGATCCGCCGTCGGCGCCAGCGGCTCGCGCCGGGAGCGGCGCAGGACGCGGCGCCGCCCCGGCTGACGGCGGTCGGCCCGGCGGCGGCCCCGGTCGCGGCGGCGGTGCCGATGCCGCCGGTCCCGACGGCTCCGGTGCCGGCCCCGCCGATACCGGCCCCGCCCGTGCCGATGGCGCCGCAGCCGTCGGTGTCCGTGCCCGTTCCCGGGACCGGGCCCGTGCCGTCGTCCGGGCCCGTGCCGTCGTCCGGGCCCGTGACGTCGCCCGGGGCGGGGCCGTCGTCCGGGGTGGGGCCGGTTCCTCCGCCCGCGTCCGCGCCGGGCCCGTACGGGCAGTCGGCCTACGGGACGGGCGGCCAGTCCGACCACGGGCAGCCGGGGTACGCCCAGCCGGGATACGGTCCGGGCGGCCACGGCCCGTCGCCGTACCCGCCGGGAGGGTACGGCACGGCGGCCCACGGCCGGTCCGTGCACGGCCGGTCCGGCTACGGGACGGCGGAGGGCGAGCAGCCCTCGTACACTCCGCCGCAGCCCGTCCCGCCGGTGATCACCACCGGCCCGGTGGCGCCGCTGGCCGGGCTGGCGCCGCAGCCGGCCGCGCCGGCACCCTTCCCGGCACACGTCCGGTCCGCCCCGTACGGCGAACCGGAAGACCAGTACCCGCTCCAGCAGCCGACAGTGACGAACAGTCAGGACGACATGGGCGGGCCGTACCCGAACAACCCCGGGGAGGTGCTCCGTGCGCGGTAGCCCCCTGCACCAGCGTCCCGCCTCCGATCCGGCCGCGCTGCCCTGGGCCGCGCCGCCGCCCGGACCGGTCGTCCCGCCGCACGGGTACCGGCCGGGACCGGTCGCGCCCCAGCCCGCCCCGGCGCAGCCCGTCGTGCCCCAGCCCGTTCCGCCCGGCGCGGCCGGGCCCGCCGCCGTGCCCTCCCAGCTGCCCTCGCTGGACCTGCGCGGCTCCGTCACCCGGCCCGCCGTCGACCCGCAGGTCGCCCGGGAGCTCAAGCGCCAGGTCGCGGCCGAACTGCACCAGCAGATCACCCGGTTGACCGCCGCCTCCGGCTCCGATCCGGACCGCGCCACCCGCCGTCAGCGCGGCCGGGCGCTGATCGAGGAGGCCGTCGCCCGGTGGTCCGACGCCTATGCGCAGACCCACGGCATCCCGCCCACTCGCGAGCAGGACCGCGCCCTCGCCGAGGCCGTCTTCGACCTGCTGTTCCGGGCCGGCCGGCTCCAGCCCTACCTGGACGACCCGGAGATCGAGAACATCCTGATCAACGGCTGCGACGACGTCTGGGTCTCCAAGGTGCACCAACCCCTGCGCCAGGTACCGCCGGTGGCCGAGAACGACGCCGAACTCATCGAACTGCTCCAGGACCTGGCCCGCCAGCACGGCGGCGGCGAGCGCAGCCTCTCCACCGCCAGCCCGACCCTCGCGCTGCGCCTGGAGGGCGGCATGCGCCTCCAGGCGCTCACCGAGGTGACGCCCCGCCCGTACATCGCGATCCGGCGCCACCGGGTGGCCTCGGCGACGCTGCCCGAGATGGTCGAACTCGGCACCCTGGACGCCACCCTGGCCGCCTTCCTGGCCTCCGCGATCCGGGCCCGGAAGAACGTGATGATCACCGGTACCCAGGGCGTCGGCAAGACCAGCCTGCTGCGCGCGATGGCCGCCGAGATCCCGCCGGACGAGCGGATCGGCACCCTGGAGTCGGAGTTCGAACTCTGGCTGCACACCCTCGGCCACCTGCGCCAGGTCGTCCCGATGGAGGCCCGCGAGGGCAACGGCGAGCGCGTCGAGGGGCGCCTGGCCGGGGAGTTGACCATCGGCGACCTCATTCCGGCCGCGCTGCGCATGACGCTCTCCCGGATCATCGTCGGGGAGGTCCGCTCCGGCGAGGTCGTCCCGATGCTGCGGGTGATGACCAACGGCGAGGGCGGCTCGATGTGCACCCTGCACGCCCGTGGCCCGCACATGGTCGTCGACCGCATCGCCGAACTCTGCCTGGAGTACGGCTCGCACATGACCGACTCGCTCGCCTACCGGCTCACCGCCAACGCCCTGGACCTCATCGTGCACGTCACCATGGTCGACGAGACCGCCGTCGGCGGCCGCCGGCACCGCTTCGTCTCCCACGTCCTGGAGGTCACCGGCCTCGGGGAGAGCGGCCGGCCCGCACTGAACACCGTCTTCGGTCCCCGGCCGGACCTCGGCGAGCCGCGGGCCGTCCCGCACACCCCGCCGCAGTGCCTGGACGACCTGCGCCGGGCCGGCTTCGACGCCTCGCTCCTCGGCTCCCGGTACGGGAGTTGGGCCACCCCGCTCCAGCTGCGGATCGGCGGTGGCGCGCGGTGATGCTGCTCTTCGCCCTCTGCGGGCTGGCGGTCGCGGGCGGCCTGGTCGCCCTGGTGGCCTGGGCCCGCGGCAGCGAGCCCGGCGCCGAGGACGGGGCCGAGCGGGAGCCCAACCCGCTGGCCGGCCGGATCCACGTGTTCTGGTACGGCGCCCCCGGGACGGCCGCGCACCGGATGGTGCGGATGCGCCGCGTCCAGCTGCCGCTCGCGCTCGCCGGCGCGCCGCTGGCCTGGCTGTTCACCGGCATCCCGCTGACCTCGCTGCTGGTGCCGCTGGCCGTCTTCGGCCTGCCCTGGCTGTTCGACACCACCCGCCCGGACACCCACCGGATCGAGCGGCTGGAGGCGCTCTCCGAGTGGACCCAGCGGATCGCCGACGTGCTGCTGCTCGGCGTCGGCCTCAACCAGGCCATCGTCACCAGCCGCCGCACCGCCCCGGCCGCCCTGGAGGACGAGATCGGCGAGCTGGCCGCCCGGCTGCAGGCCCGCTGGCGGCCCGAGGAGGCGCTGCGCGCCTTCGCCGACAGCCTCGCCGACGCCACCGCCGACAAGGTGCTCGCCGCGCTCGTGCTGCGGGCCGGGGACAGCGGCCCCGGCCTGGCCCGCACGCTCTCCGACATGGCCGACTCGGTGCGCGAGGAGGTCCGCCAGCGCCGCGCCATCGAGGCGGACCGGGCCAAGCACCGGACCACCATCCGCTGGCTGGTCGGCATCATCGTGCTGGTCGTCACCGTCGGCTCCTTCAACACCGAGTACACCCGGCCGTACGGGACCTTCCTCGGTCAGGTGGTGCTCGCCGTGGTCGCCGCCCTGTTCGTGGCGATCATCGCCTGGATGCGGGCGCTGGCCTCCCACCCGCCGGTGCCCCGGCTGCTGACGCCGGACCGGCGCAGCAGGAGCGGGCGCCGGTCCGCCGCACCGGCGGCCGCGCCGGAGCCGGCCGAGCAGCTCGGGGAGGTCCGGTGATCTCGCCCTGGTCCGTGCTGGCCGGCGCCTTCGCGGCCGGCGGCCTCGCCCTCCTGGTCGCCGAACTGCGGCCGGCGCCACCGGACCTGCGCCAGGCGCTGGACCGGCTGCACGCCACCCCCGCCGACCGCGAGCAGGACCCGGACGAGCGGCCCCGCTGGTACGACCGGATCGGCGAGCGGTCCGTCCACCTGCGCGGGGTCTCCGTACCGCGCCGTGAACTCGCCCTGATCGGCCGCACCCCGGCCCGGTTCATGGTGCACAAGCTGCTGTTCGCCGCGCTCGGCCTGCTGCTGCCCGCCTACCTGGGGGCGATGGCCGTGCTGATGGACACCGGCCTGCCGTTCGCGCTGCCGCTGGTCGCCGGGCCGCTGCTGGCCGGGCTGCTCTGGTTCGTCCCGGACGCCGTGGTGCGCGGCGAGGCCAAGGAGGCGCGCACCGAGTACCTGCACGGCATCGCCGCCTACCTGGAACTCGTCGCGATGGAGCGGGCCGCCGACTGCGGCCCCGCCGAGGCGCTGCGCCGGGCCGCCGCGGTCGGGCAGGGCACGGTGTTCCGGCGGATCCGCGACGCCCTGGAGCGCGCGGCCACCGACCGGCTCCCGCCGTGGGCCGGACTCGACGCGCTGGCCGAGGAACTGGGGCTCAGCCCGCTCCAGGACGTGGCCGACATCATGCGGCTGTCCGGCACCGACGGCGCCGCCGTCTACGACACCCTGCGGGCCCGCGCCAAGGGCCTGCGCGGGGAACTGCTCGCCGAGGACCTCGCCCGGGCGAACGCCGACAGCGAACGGATGGTCGCGCCCGGGGCCGCGCTGACCCTGCTGATGACCGTCCTGATCGTCTTCCCCGCCCTGCACCAGATGCTCAACTGACCGTGTTCCACGGCCGCGTACCGTCCCCGACGAGACCTCGCAAGCCCGACCCGCCCGTTCAGAGCAGCCGGCACCACCACACCACACCGCCACATCCCCGGGAGAACCCGATGACCGCACGAATCGCCCACCTGGCAGACCGGGTGCTGCGACCCGCCCTGCTACCGGTCCAGTTCGCACTGATGCTGTTCACCCTGCGGCTCGGCCGGCTGCGGGCCGCCCGGGCGCGCGGCGACCGCGGTGCGATCAGCATCGAACTCGCCCTCGCCATCATCGCGTTGGTTTTCGTCGCCGGTGCCGTGGCGACGGCGCTCTACCTGCTGAAGGACAAGGTCGTCAAGAAGGTCGAGCAGGACCCGAACATGCCGGGCGGCGCGGGCGCGGGCGGCGCCACCCAGTGATGCGTCCTGCTCTCCGCCGCAGGGGCGACCGGGGGTCGATGAGCGTGAGCCTCGCCATCGTCTTCCCGGTCGTCCTGCTGCTCCTGCTGCTCGTCGTCCAGGCCGCGCTGCTCTGGTACGACCGGCAGGTCGCGCTCACCGCGGCCCGCGAGGGTGTGGACGCCGGACGGGTGCAGAGCAGCGCGACGGACGGCGAGAAGAACGAGGCGGCCCAGCGGCAGGCCCGGGACTTCCTCGACCGGCAGGGCGAGCGCGGGTACGTGGTGCGGACCGACGGCAGCACGGCCCAGACCGTCCGGGTCACCGTGGAGCTGACCCCGCCGCTGCTGATACCCGGGCTCAGGGCGCCCACCGTCACCCAGTTCGCCGAGGCGCCGCGCGAGCGCTTCGTGGCGCCGGTGGTGAAGCCGTGAGGAGTGAACCGCGGGCACCCGGCGGGTGGCGGCGGCCATCGCGGCCGCCGCGGCGGCGGTTCTGGTCGCGGCGGCGCAGGCGGGACCGCGGCGGGATCGCGATCGAGGCGGCGATCGTCGTGCCGGGGGTCGTCGGGCTGGTCCTGGTGGCCATCGCCGCCGGTCGGGTGCAGACCACGGCCGGTACCGTGGAGGCCGCCGCCCGGGCCGGGGCCCGGACCGCCTCCCTGCAGCGCAGCGTGGACGGGATGGACCAGCCGGCCAGGGAGTCCGCCCTCGCCACCCTGCGCCAGCAGGGCGTGTCCTGCCGCAACGGGGACGTGCGGGTCGGCAAGGGGGAGTTGAACCTGCCGGGCGGACCGGCCACGACCGTCACCGTCACGGTGATCTGCGACGTGGAACTGGCCGACCTGCTCGGCGGACCGTCCGGGGTACCCGTGACGAAGCACCTCGTCGGCGAGTTCACCTCGGTGGTGGACCGTTACCGGGGCACATGACGGCGCGCGGCGCCGTCGCCGGGAAGACGGGGGATTGGAGACGGCCCGTGCGGGGGAGACGCAAGCGGAGAGCGCCCGGGGGATGACACAGCGGTACCGAGTGGCGCCCGGTGGGGGCCGGTGGGGAGAGCAGCGTGCGAAGTGGG
>NZ_JBIVVI010000456.1:0-6498 GCF_044757675.1 Kitasatospora sp. NPDC091257 | reverse complement strand
GGGGACGCGATCAAGGCCCGCTTCGACTGGACGGTTCCCGGCTCGTGACTCCTGAGACTCCTGTGACCCCCGTGCCCGCCGTGACCCCCGAGTCCGCGGCGGCCCGCACGGCCCGCACGACCCGCATCGACGACCTGCCGGTCCGGGACGAGCTGCGCGGCCAGTCCCCGTACGGCGCGCCGCAGCTGGACGTGCCCGTCCAGCTGAACACCAACGAGAACCCGTACCCGCTGCCCGAGGAACTGGTCGCCCGGATCGCCGAGCGCGTCGCCGAGGCCGCCCGCGGGCTGAACCGCTACCCCGACCGGGACGCGGTCGAGCTGCGCGAGGGCCTCGCCGCGTACCTCGGGAAGACCACCGGCTTCCCCGTCCGGCGTGAGCAGGTGTGGGCGGCCAACGGCTCCAACGAGGTGCTCCAGCAGCTGCTGCAGACCTTCGGCGGCCCCGGCCGCAGCGCGCTCGGCTTCGAGCCCTCGTACTCGATGCACGCGCTGATCTCCCGGGGCACCGGCACGGCCTGGATCTCCGGGCCGCGCAACGAGGACTTCACCATCGACGTGGACGCCGCCGTCGCCGCCATCGCGGAGCACCGGCCGAACGTGGTCTTCGTCTGCTCGCCCAACAACCCGACCGGCACCGCCGTGGACGCCGACACCGTGCTGCGGCTGTACGAGGCCGCGCAGGCCGCCCGGCCCAGCCTGGTGGTGGTGGACGAGGCGTACGTCGAGTTCTCGCACCGCGCCTCGCTGCTGCCGCTGATCGAGGGCCGCCCCAACCTGGTGGTCAGCCGTACCATGTCCAAGGCCTTCGGCGCGGCCGGGCTGCGCCTGGGCTACCTGGCCGCCGACCCGGCCGTGGTGGACGCGGTGCAGCTGGTGCGCCTGCCGTACCACCTGTCGGCCGTCACCCAGGCCACCGCGCTGGCCTGCCTGGAGCACACCGACACCCTGCTGGGGTACGTCGGGCGGCTCAAGGAGGAGCGCGACCGGCTGGTCGACGCGCTGCGGGGAATGGGCCTGGAGGTCACCGACTCGGACGCCAACTTCGTCCAGTTCGGCCGCTTCGCCGACACCCACGCGGTGTGGCAGGCCATCCTCGACCAGGGCGTCCTGGTCCGCGACAACGGCGTCCCCGGGTGGCTGCGCGTCACCGCCGGCACGCCCGCCGAGAACGACGCCTTCCTGGACGCCGTCCGCACTGTGATCAAGGAGCTGTAACCCCCATGTCCCGCATCGGACGCGTCGAGCGCACCACCAAGGAGACCTCGGTCCTGGTCGAGATAGACCTCGACGGCACCGGGAGGACCGACATCTCCACGGGCGTCGGCTTCTACGACCACATGCTCGACCAGCTCGGCCGGCACGGCCTGTTCGACCTCACCGTCAAGACCGACGGCGACCTGCACATCGACACCCACCACACCATCGAGGACACCGCCCTCGCGCTCGGCGCCGCCTTCAAGCAGGCGCTCGGCGACAAGGTGGGCATCTACCGCTTCGGCAACTGCACGGTGCCGCTGGACGAGTCGCTCGCCCAGGTCACCGTGGACCTCTCCGGCCGGCCGTACCTGGTGCACACCGAGCCCGAGGGCATCGCGCCGATGATCGGCTCGTACGACACCACGATGACCCGGCACATCCTGGAGTCCTTCGTGGCCCAGGCGCAGATCGCGCTGCACGTCCACGTGCCGTACGGGCGCAACGCGCACCACATCGTGGAGTGCCAGTTCAAGGCGCTGGCCCGGGCGCTGCGCTACGCCGCCGAGCGCGACCCGCGCGCGGCCGGAATCCTCCCGTCGACCAAGGGTGCGCTGTGAGCAATACCGCGATGATCCTCATCTTCGTCGGCCTCTTCCTGGCCGGCGGAGTCATCTCCTTCTGGAAGCAGAAGCACTCGAAGAGCGTCATCCTGGTGCTCGCCTTCGGCTCCGTGATGTGCCTGGCCTCCGGCCTCCTGCGCCTGTAGACCCGCCGCCCGAGACCCGCCGCCCGCCGCACAGAGACTGGACACCTGAACATGGGCAAGAACGTCGTCGTCCTCGACTACGGCTCCGGCAACCTCCGCTCGGCGCAGCGCGCCCTGGAGCGGACCGGAGCGGACGTCACCGTCAGCTCCGACTACGACACCGCGATGGCCGCGGACGGTCTGCTCGTCCCCGGCGTGGGCGCCTTCGAGGCCTGCATGCGCGGACTGAAGTCCGTCCGCGGGGACTGGATCGTGGGCCGCCGGCGCGCCGGCGCCCGACCCGTCATGGGCATCTGCGTCGGCATGCAGATCCTCTTCGAGAAGGGGGTCGAGCACGGCGTGGAGACGGCCGGCTGCGACGAGTGGCCGGGCACCGTGGAGCCGCTGGACGCCCCCGTCGTCCCGCACATGGGCTGGAACACCGTGGACGCGCCCGCGGAGAGCCGGATGTTCGCCGGCCTCGACCCGCAGACCCGCTTCTACTTCGTGCACTCCTACGGGGTGCGGCACTGGGAACTGGAGGCCCACAGCGCGCGGATCAACCCGCCGCTGGTCACCTGGGCCACCCACGGGCAGCCGTTCGTCGCGGCCGTCGAGAACGGCCCGCTGTGGGCCACCCAGTTCCACCCCGAGAAGTCCGGCGACGCCGGCGCCGCCCTGCTGACCAACTGGGTCAACACCCTCTGACTGTCTGAGAGTTGGATCTGATGAGCCTCGAACTGCTGCCCGCCGTCGACGTCCGGGACGGTCAGGCCGTCCGCCTGGTCAAGGGCGCCTCCGGCACCGAGACCTCCTTCGGCGAGCCGCTCGCCGCCGCCCTCGCCTGGCAGAACGCCGGCGCCGAGTGGCTGCACCTGGTCGACCTGGACGCCGCCTTCGGCACCGGCTCCAACTACGAGCTGCTGCGCGACGTCACCGGCCGGCTGGACATCAAGGTCGAGCTGTCCGGCGGCATCCGCGACGACGAGTCGCTCGCCCGCGCGCTCGCCACCGGCTGCACCCGGGTCAACCTCGGCACCGCCGCCCTGGAAGCCCCGGAGTGGGTCGCCAAGGCCATCGCCGAGCACGGCGACAAGATCGCCGTCGGCCTGGACGTCGTCGGCACCACCCTGCGCGGCCGCGGCTGGACCCGCGACGGCGGCCAGCTCTTCGAGGTGCTGGAGCGCCTCGACCAGGAGGGCTGCGCCCGCTACGTCGTCACCGACGTCAACCGGGACGGCACCCTGACCGGTCCCAACCTCCAGCTGCTGCGCGACGTCTGCGCCGCGACCGCCAAGCCCGTGGTCGCCTCCGGCGGCGTCTCCTCGCTCGACGACCTGCGCGCCATCGCCTCGCTCGTCCGCGAGGGTGTCGAGGGAGCCATCGTGGGCAAGGCACTCTACGAGCAGAAGTTCACCCTCGAAGAGGCCCTGGAGGCGGTTTCAGGATGACGGATGGTCGGATCGTACGCGGCGAGGTCGAACACGGCGCGGTCGGGCACGGCGCGGTCGGGCACGGCGCGGTCGTGCGCGGCCGGGTCGGCGGATTCTCCCCCTGGGAGGACGAGTTCGGTTACTCCCGGGCGGTCGCCGCGGGGGACCACGTGCACGTGGCCGGCTCCACCGCCTGGGTGGACGGCCGGATCGAGCACGAGGGCGACCCGTACCGGCAGACCCTCGCCGCGTTCGGCGTCGGGCTCAAGGCCCTGGCCGCGTACGGTCTGACCATCGACGACGTGGTCCGCACCCGGATGTACATCACCCACGTCCGCGACGCCGAGGAGGTGGGCCGCGCCCACCGCGAACTCTTCGACGCCGCACGCCCGGCGGCCACCATGGTGGTGGTCGAGGGACTCATCGACTCCCGGATGATGGTCGAGATCGAGCTCGACGCCTACCGGTCCGGGCTGGCGAAGACCCTGGAAACCCTGGAAGCCCTGGAAGGCGAACAGCCGTGACCCTCGCAGTACGTGTCATCCCCTGCCTGGACGTCGACGCCGGGCGGGTGGTCAAGGGCGTCAACTTCCAGAACCTGCGCGACGCCGGCGACCCGGTCGAGATGGCCAAGCTCTACGACGCCGAAGGCGCCGACGAGCTCACCTTCCTCGACATCACCGCCTCCTCCGGCGACCGGGAGACCACCTACGACGTGGTCCGCCGCACCGCCGAGCAGGTCTTCATCCCGCTGACGGTGGGCGGCGGCATCCGTGCCGTCGAGGACGTCGACAAACTGCTGCGGGCCGGCGCCGACAAGGTCGGCGTCAACACCGCGGCCATCGCCCGGCCCGAGCTGATCCGCGAGATCGCCAAGCGCTTCGGCCGGCAGGTCCTGGTGCTCTCGGTGGACGCCCGGCGCTGCCCGCCCGGGACGGAGACCGAGTCGGGCTACGAGGTCACCACGCACGGCGGGCGGCAGGGCACCGGCCTGGACGCCGTCGAATGGGCGGGCCGCGCCGCCGAGTTGGGCGCGGGCGAGATCCTGCTCAACTCGATGGACGCGGACGGCACCAAGGACGGCTACGACCTGGAGATGATCCGGGCCGTGCGCAAGGCCGTCTCGGTGCCGGTGATCGCCTCCGGCGGGGCGGGCAGGCTCGCCGACTTCGCGCCGGCCGTCGAGGCGGGCGCGGACGCGGTGCTGGCCGCCAGCGTGTTCCACTTCGGGGACCTGCGGATCGGCGACGTCAAGGGCGCGCTGCGCGAGGCCGGGCACCCGGTGCGCTGACGTTCGGCGCGTTCGTTTGCGTGTGCGCCTGGTGTTCGGCGTGTGCGCTGGCGCTCGGCGCGTGCGTTCCGTGCGCGTTCCGTGCGCGTTCCGTGCGTGAGGAGGGCCCGCGGTTCCCGGAACCGCGGGCCCTCGCCGCACGCTCAGGACTCCTGGGGCTCGCCCTTGATCAGCGCGAAGGGGGCGCCGTTCGGGTCCGCCAGCCAGGCCAGCCGGCCGACGTTCTCCACGTCCGAGGCCGGCATCAGCACCGAGCCGCCGGCCGCCGTCGCCCTGGCGATCACCGCGTCCACGTCCTCGGCGGCGAAGTACGGCGTCCAGGCGGAGGGCTGCTCCGGGGACATCGTCGGGGCGATGCCGCCGAAGCTGGTGTCCCGCTGGTCGCCCTCGGCGGTGGAGAGCACCCGGTAGGTCATGCCCGGCGACGGCTCGAAGTTCTCCACCCGCCAGCCGAACAGCTGCCGGTAGAAGGCGAAGGCGCCGTCCTGGTCGGAGGTGTGCAGTTCGGCCCAGACCAGGGCGCCCTCCTCCGACACGGCGTCCAGGCCCTTGGTGTTGCCGGCCTGCCAGACGGCGAACCGGGCACCCTGCGGGTCCGAGAACTGTGCCAGCCGGCCCTCCTGCATCACGTCCATCGGCTCGACCAGGACCTTGCCGCCGGCCTGCCGGACGGCATTGGCGGTGGCGTCCGCGTCGGAGCTGCGGAAGTACGTCGTCCAGGTGGACGGGTCACCCTCGTTGAGCGAGCCGATCGCGCCGACGGTCTTCCCGTTCAGCTGGACGAAGCCGTAGCCACCGGTGTCGGGGATCTCCAGGAAGGTCCAGCCGAAGACCGTGTTGTAGAACGCGGCCGTGGCGGGGATGTCCGGGCTGCCCAGGTCGATCCAGCAGGGCGAGCCGATGGGGAAGTCGGTGGTGAGCATGGCGGTGTGCCCTTCGACGGATGGGACGGCCGGGCGGCCCGGGGCGGACCCCGGCCACCTGCGAGTCTGCACCCGGGCACTGACATCCGCAGCCGGGGAAGCCGCCGGGGGGACGGCCGGGGACGGCCGGGGACGGCCTGGGAGACGGCCGGGGCCCGCTGTGAGCCGCGTCACTTCCCCGCCCGCGGTGCAGCAGCGGGCGGACGGGCGCCGTCAGGGGGGTGGAAGAGACGGCGGGAGAGAAAGTGAGGCCACGGGTGAGGCTGCGCAGGGCCAGTCCCGGGATCGACTTCGTCGAGTTCGTGGAACAGCGTGCGGGCGCGCTGTTCCGCACGGCGTACGTGCTCACCGGGGACGCGCACACCGCGGAGGACCTCGTGCAGGAGGCCCTGGAACGGGCCTGCCGACACTGGCGGCGGGTCGCGCGCGCGGAGGTGCCCGAGGCGTACGTGCGCCGGATCCTGGTGAACCTGGCCAACGACCGCTGGCGGCGCCTGCACCGCTCGGGTGAGCGCCCCGCGCCGGAGCCCGTCATCGAGCACCCCGACCCCCGCGACGCCTACCGGTCGGTGGAACTGCGCGCCGAGCTCGTCGCGGCGCTGCACACCCTGCCGATGGGGATGCGCACCGTGGTCGTCCTGTACTACCTCCACGACCTGGGGGACCGGGAGATCGCGCAGACCCTCGACATCTCCCCCGGCGCCGTGCGCTCGCAACTCGCCCGCGGGCTCGCGAAACTGCGGGCCGCGCTGCCCCGGCAGGACGTCCCGTCCGCGTCGTCGACCTCGCGTGAAGGTGCGTGATGATCCGCTTCCCGCCCCAGGACCCCGCTTCCGCCCCCGCCCCCGACCCCGGCTTCGACAAGGAACTCCTCGCCGCCATGACCGCTTTCGCCGACAACACCCCA
>NZ_JBIVVI010000455.1:0-6502 GCF_044757675.1 Kitasatospora sp. NPDC091257 | reverse complement strand
TCAGAGCGTCGTTCTCAGCCTGCATCCGAAGGAGCTCGGCTTCAAGGTCCTGGACGCGCTGCTGAAGCCGTCGCATCTCGGAGAGCATTCGCGGGAGCCGGACGGCGGCGGGGCGCCCGTGCAGCGCTCCGCCGTGCACCGGGTCCTCGGGTCGCCGGGCCGGCCGCTCGACGCCGGGCTGCGGGAGGAGATGGAGCAGCGGCTGCAGGCGGACTTCTCCGACGTGCGGGTGCACACCGGCACGGCCGCGCAGCGTTCGGCGCAGGAGGTGGGTGCCCGCGCCTACACCTCGGGCAGCCATGTCGTCCTCGGTGCCGCAGGGGCGGACAAGCACACCCTGGCCCATGAGTTGACCCATGTGATCCAGCAGCGCAACGGCCCGGTGGCCGGGACGGACCACGGGAACGGCCTGCGCGTCAGCGACCCGTCCGACCGCTTCGAGCGCGAGGCGGAGGCGACCGCGCGCCGGGTGATGGCGGCGCCGGTGCAGCGGGCCGTCGCCGTCCCGGACGCGCCCGGCCGCGTGGACCGTGCCCCGGGCGGGGCGGCCCCGGCGGTGCAGCGGGTCGTCACCGTCGCCAGGGGAACGATCGGCAGTTCGGGGGAGACCGACAAGGTCCAGTGGAATGCCGGGCGTCACAAGAACCTGCCGGAGGCGGACAGGAAGGCCATCCTGGCCGAGATCGGGAGGATGGCCGACGCGGAGGAATCCGAACACTTCACCTCGTACGAGAAGCTCATCGACGCGGCCCACGCCCGGGTGCGGGCGGCGAGCGGGCAGAACCTGGCGCCCGTGACGCCCGTCGCCGTCGCCACCGGGGCGCTCCAGCACACCTTGACGATCTCCGACGAGGAGCAGATGAAGCGCCACAAGGAAGTGCGCCGGCGGCTGTCCCTGCGCGGGGTCAGCCTCGACCTGGAGGCGTTCCGCAACCGGCAGGCGATGGTGAACCCGTTCACGTACAGCGACGTGGAGGACGGTGCCTCCTACACCATCGGCGCCGGCGGGAACTTCGTTCTCGGCAGCGTGCAGGAGGGCGACTACTCCCAGCTGTTCGACCTGGCCAGGAGCAAGTCGGGCCTCACGGAGCAGCAGTTGGCGAACCGGTTCATCAAGGCGCTGTCGGAGAGCGGCAGCAGGCCGTTCGACGATCTGCCCAAGGACGCGCAGAAGTACTGCGCCAAGATCGTGGCCATCATCCAGGGCGCCGAGTTCCGCCGGGCGGCCGCCAACCCGACCGCGGCCGTCGCGGCGTTCAACAAGGTGGTCACCGGTGAGACGGCCACGCTCCACGAAGCGATGAACACGTTCACCCTGTTCGCCAAGGCCGGCGGCGGATCGGCGGACTCGCAGTACCACCGCGCCGGCAAGGAGCCCGACGCGGAGCTCAACGCCCGCATCCTCCAGGAGTTCAGGTCACTGGCCCAGCTCGTGTCCGCGAACGGCTTCGACCCCAACGACGAGAAGCAGTTCTACACGGCCTGCGAGACCATCGCGGTCGGCTCCATGAACTCCTTCAAGTCGAACTTCAGCTACACGATGACGTGAGCGGACCGGCCCCCGGGACCGCGCAGGCGCCGAGGTGTCGGCCGTCGCCGCCGAGGCGACGACGGCCGACGCCCTTGTGCGGTGGGTCAGTTGTCGTTGTTGACCTTGGTGTAGGCCGCGCTGTAGCCGGTCGGACAGTAGAGGGTGTCGCTCCCGTTGCCCATGTGCCAGGAGCCGAGGACCGTCGTCTGGTTGCCCTTGACGTTGTCGTTGTTGCAGACCAGCACCAGCTGCCAGTGGTTCTTGGTGGCGGTGGTCTGGCAGCTCACCGATCCCCAGTTCGTGCCCTGGGTGGTGCTGCAGTACGAGGTCGCCGACGCCCCCGGCGCCGCCATCACACCGGCGGCCACCAGCAGCGCCGCACCGGTTCCCAGAGCCGCAATTCGACGCATGACCTTCTCCTTCGTCGCATCTCGAACAAGCTGTGCGGTCAGCATGCCGAGGATGCGATCAGTTGTATCCACTGTCGGCGCGACTGGCCGAAACCGGCCGTTCCGCTCTCCCGGGCGGCACCTGCCGGGACCGCCGTGCGCCCGGGGCGCCCGGCCGAGGGGGGAAGGTCCCGGCCGGGCGCCCGACGGTCAACCGGCTACCGCTCAGGGGCCCGTGATCGTCCAGTACACGGCGGCGTTGTTGCCACTGCCCCCGCTCTGCGCGAACCGGAACATCGGGTCGGAGCCGGCGGAGTCGTAGCCGTTGCTGCCGGCGTACGGGTTGTTCCAGTGGAGCTGCACGCGCTTGCCGTTGAGCCCGGGGTTCCCGCAGTTCTCGGCGTCGTAGATGACGTGGCCCTCGGTCCCGGTGAGGAAGCCGTCGCTCTCGGACTGCCAGCGCCCGGTGTTCCCGTCGCGCACGATGGCGTCCGGGGCCAGGCCGCTCGACCAGATGCCGTGGTCCAGCCAGGCGTTCTGCAGGCGCAGTTCGCAGCCCGTCCAGTTGACGACCGCGACCTGCGTGCTGCGCGCCGCGCTCAGCGCCTGCGCCGGCTGCTGGTCCGCGGTGGCCGCGCCGGCCGGGGCGGCCGTCGCGAACAGCGCGGCGGCGACGCCCGCCGCGGCCAGCGCCGTACGGACCAGGGACTTCCGCTGTGCCATGGGGTACTCCTCTCGTTCTCGGACCGCGTCGGTGCGGTCCTGCTGCTCGAAGCCTCGGCCGGGCCCGTCAACAGGCGGTCGACAATGTGTTGACAGGTGATGGACAAGCAGCGCGTCGTCGACCGCCCGGACCGGGCACGGCGCCTCTGACCAGGGGTGATGCGGTCGGTATCATGCGCCGGGGGGATCGTTGTTCGGGCGGAGGGGGACGGCTGGTGGGTGGTTTGCGGTTCGCGGTGCTGGGGCCGCTGCGGGGGTGGCGGGACGGCGGCGAGCTCGTGCTCGGGTCGCCGCAGCAGCGCAGCCTGCTGCTCGCGCTGCTGCTGCGGGCCGGCCGCCCGGTGTCGACCGGTCAGCTCGTCGACGACCTGTGGGGCGAGGAGCCGCCCGCCAAGCCCTCCGCCGTGATCCGCACCTACGTCCACCGCCTGCGCCGCGTCCTGGGGCCCGACGCGCCGACCACGCTCAGCGGGGGCTACCTGCTCGCCCTGGACCCGGGCGCACTGGACACCCACCGCGTCGAGGAGCTCCTCGACGAGGCGAAGGAGCTGCGCGCCGACGGCGAGCACGCCCACGCCGCCGGCGTGCTCCGCTCGGCACTGGCCCTGTGGCAGGGCGAGCCGATGACCGCGCTCCCCGGCCCCTACGCCGAACGCCAGCGCGGCGAGTGGGCCGAACGCCGGGTGACCGTCCTGGAGTCGTGCCTGGAGGCCGAGGTCGAGGCCGGACCGTCCGGCGAGATCGTCGCCGAACTGAGCGCCGTCGTGGCCGAACACCCGCTCAGGGAACGGTTCTCCGAGCTGCTGATGCTCGTCCTCTACGGAACCGGCCGGCAGGCCGAGGCCCTGGGCGTGTACCGCGCGGCGGACCGGCGGCTGCGCGAGCAGCTCGGCGTCAGCGCCGGGCCCGGACTGCGCGAGCTGCAGCGCCGGATCCTGGTGGCCGACGCCGGCCTCGTGGCGCCCGCGCGGCCCCGGCCCGCCGCCGCGGCCCGCCCGGCCCACCAGGAGCGCCCGCCGTACCGGGCGGCGGTCCGGCCGACCCAGGTCCCGGCCGACCTCGCCGACTTCACCGGCCGCGAGGCGCAGACCGAGGCCCTGCGGGCCGTCCTGCTCGCCCCCGGCACCGTGCCCGTGGCCACCGTCTCCGGCCTGGGCGGCGTGGGCAAGACGGCGCTGGCCGTCCACGTCGCGCACGAGCTGGCCGCCGACTTCCCCGACGGCCAGCTCTACCTCGACCTGCACGGCGCCGACGGCCGCCCGACCCGCCCCGAGGAGGCCGTGGGCACCTTCCTGCGCTCCCTCGGCGTACCGGCGGACGCACTGGCCCCCGGGCTCGTCGAGCGCTCCGCCCAGTTCCGCTCGCTGCTCTCCGGCCGGCGCGTGCTGGTGGTCCTCGACAACGCCCGGGACGCCGAACAGATCAGGCCGCTGCTGCCCGGCCGACCCGGCTGCGCCGTGCTCGTCACCAGCCGGGCCAGGCTCGGTTCGCTGCCCAACGCGCACGTCGTCGAACTGTCCGCCTTCGCCCGGCAGGAGGCCCTCGGCCTGCTCGGCCGGGTGATCGGCGGGCAGCGGCTGCGGGCCGAGGAGCCGACGGCCGCGGAACTCGTCCGGCTCTGCGGGCACCTCCCGCTGGCCGTGCGCATCCTCGCCGCCCGCCTCGCCTGCCGGCCGGACTGGACCATGGCCCGGCTGCTCGACAAGCTGTCCGGCGACGGGCGCCGGCTGGACGTGCTGCGCGCCGGAGACCTCGCCGTCGAACCGGCGTTCCGCTTCGGCTACGACCAGCTGACGCCCGAACAGGCCCGGGCCTTCCGGCTGTTGGCGGTGCCGGAGGTGCCGGACCTGTCGCCGGGCGCGGTCGCGGCGGTGCTCGGCCTGCCCGAGGAGGAGGCCGAGGAACTGGCCGAGTCTCTGGTCGACTGCTCGATGCTGGAGACCGCGCCCCCGGACCGCTACCGGTACCACGACCTGCTGCGCGCCTTCGCCCAGCAGCTCGCCCCGGCCCCGCAGGCCGACCCGCAGGCGGGGGCCGGCTCGCAGGCGGAGGCGGCGGAGGACTTCCCGGCCGCCGTGCTCACCCGGCTGGCGGCCCACCACCACGCCGAGACCGTCGCGGCCCTCGGCCCGTCCGCCGCCCGCGCCGCCCTGCCCGGTGCCGTTGCCGACAGCGGTGCCGGAGCCGATGGCGGTGCCGGTGGCGGTGCCGCCTTGCGTGCGGCGGCACCGCCCCACGGCCGCGTCGACTACCACGGCATCGGCGCACTCGTCGGCCAGTACGCCGGGCTCCCCGAGCCGCCCCGGCTCGACCTGGTCGCCGAACTGCTGCTCGGCTGCAGCCTGTTGTGCGACACCGGCCAGGCCACCCGGCCGCTCGGACACGCGGCCAAGGTCCTGCTCCGGGCCGCCCTCCGGCAGGGCGACCGCACGGCCGAGGTCAGGGCCCGGCTGGTGCTCGGACGACTGCTCACCGAGGTCGGCTCCGAACCCGCGGCCCTCGCCGAACTGCTCAGGGCCCGCGACCTGTGCACCGCCCACGACCTGCCGGGGCCGCTCCTCGCCCTGGCCCACGCCTCACTGGCCGCCCTGTTCGTCCAGGTCGGCCGGCCGGGCGACGCGGTCGCCGGCTTCACGGCGGCGGTCTCGGCCTGGGAGAAGCTCGGCGACCGGCGCTCGGTGGCGGCCGAACTGCTCAACCTGGCCCGCGCGTTCACCGAACTCGGCCGGTTCGACGCGGCCGTCCGCGTCGTCGACCAGTCCCTGCTGATCTGCCACCGGCTCGCCGACCACGACCTCCAGGCGCTCGCCCTCGACTCGATGGGGACGATCGCCCACGACCGCGGCGAGTTCGAACAGGCCCTGCACCACCACCGCAACGCCCTGTCCCTGCTGCGGCCGGACGACCGGCGCCGCACGGGCCGTACGCTGCTGCGGCTCACCGAGTCGCTGCGCGCCGTCGGCCGCGGCGAGGAAGCCGTGGCGGCGGCCGACCGGGCGGTCGAGGTGCTGACGCTCGACGGCGACCGCCGGGGACGGGGGCTGGCCCTGGCGGCGCTCGGCGACGTACTCGCCGAGCGCGGCGGGGACGGCGACGGCGACGCGGCCCGGGCCCACCGGTCGGAGGCCTACGACATCCTGGCCTCCCTCGGCTCCCCCGAGGCCAACCGGCTGCGCGCCCTGATCGGCCCGGGCGGGCCCGCCGTGCGGCCCCGCCGGCAGTGGCCGTCCTGGCTGCCGGAGTGACCCTCCCAAGGCCCGGCCGGCGGCCGGCGGCTCACCTCAACGTCCACACCTGGTTGTCCGCGCCCGAGCAGGGCGCCACTCGGACCCAGTGGCCCACGCCGTCGGACGTCAGGCACAGGTTGGTGTCGGCGTTGACGATCCGGTGGCCGCCCGGAACCGGCGTGATGGCCCAGACCTGGTTCCAGTTGGACGGCGGGCTCGTCCAGATCTGCACCCGACCGCTGTCCCTGTCCTGGTCCAGCCCCTTGGTGAAGTTGCTGGAGGCGTTGCGCAGGTAGTACCTACCCTCGTCGACCTTGTCCAGCCGCCACACCTGCGCCAGCGTGCCGTTGGCATCGAAGGTGTCGACCTGGTTGCCGTCCCGGTCCTTGGAGTAGGAGTTGTCCAGCGTGCCGCCGTTGCTGCTGATCCGCGCCAGCTCGGGCAGCGGTGCCACCGGCTGCTGGGTGGGCTGCGTCGGCGTCGCGGACGCCGTGGGCGTGGCCGTTTCGTCGGGGGCCGGCCGGGCCGGGGCGGTGGGGGTCGGCGCGGGCGCGGCGGGGTTCTCCCCGGTGGTGGAGGCGGGGACCGGGAGCGGGGCGGAGCTGCGGGTGGGCACGGCGGCGGCCGGGGCG
>NZ_JBIVVI010000454.1:0-6506 GCF_044757675.1 Kitasatospora sp. NPDC091257 | reverse complement strand
CCCCTACCCGTCCGGCGCCACCGGCTGGCACAGCACCGTCGTCACCGTCACCTGAGAGCCCCGGCCGACCCGCCCGGCCCTCCACCGGACCACCTTCACGTACCCGGCACCGGCCGGGGCGGTCCGCCCGAGGGGCCGACCGCTGCACCCTCACAAGGAGATCACTGCCATGAACGCCACCACCCGCCGCCGCGACACCGTCACCGCCGTCCTCGCCGCGACCGCGCTCGCCTTCGGCCTCGGGGCCTGCGGCAGCGGCTCCGGGTCGCCCTCCACCTCCGTCGCCCCGTCGAAGGCCCCCGCCGCCGCGCCGGCGGCCGGTACCACCGCGTCGGCAGCCGGCGCCGCCATGAGCGACCGGCCGTTCGGCACCGCCTGTGCGGCCGTGCCCAAGGACGGCGCGGGCTCCTTCACCGGCATGGCCAAGGACCCGGTCGCCACCGCCGCCTCCAACAACCCGCTGCTGTCCACCCTGGTGACCGCCGTCAAGCAGGCGGGCCTCGTCGACACCCTCAACTCCGCGCAGAACATCACCGTCTTCGCGCCCACCAACGACGCCTTCGACAAGATTCCCAAGGCCACCCTGGACGCCGCCCTCGCCGACAAGGACACGCTGACCAAGATCCTCACCCACCACGTCGTCCCCCAGCGCCTCGCCCCCACCGCCCTCGCCGGAGGCCACAAGACCCTGGAAACCCACGACCTCACCGTCACCGGCGCCGCCCCCGACTTCACCGTCGACGGCGACGCCAAGGTCCTGTGCGGAAACGTCCAGACCGCCAACGCCACCGTCTACATCGTCGACACCGTCCTGATGCCCGCCTCCTGACGTACCGTTCGCGTCCCGCCGGCGGACCGCTCGATCGCGGGCCGCCGGCGGACCCGGCGGCCCCGGTGGACTTCCTGCGGGACGGACCGGGGAACCGGACCTGCCGGACCAGCGCCTCCAGCCTTATTGCACAATGGTTGCAGTTGCACAGTGATCAGCAATAAGGGGTGCGCGTGATGCCGGACTCGCCGGTGGTGCTGGGGATCGAGTCCTCGTGCGACGAGACCGGCGCCGGTCTCGTCCGCGACGGGGTCCTGCTCGGGCAGGCGGTCGCGTCGAGCATGGACGAGCACGCCCGCTACGGCGGGGTCGTGCCGGAGATCGCCGCCCGCGCCCACGTCCACGCGATGGCCCCCGTGGTCCGCGAGGCCCTCGACCGGGCCGGACTCACCCTCGCCGACGTCGGCGCCGTCGCCGTCACCGCCGGACCCGGCCTGTCCGGCCCGCTCCAGGTCGGGGTCGCGGCCGCCAAGAGCTACGCCTTCTCGCTCGGCGTCCCCCTCTACGGCGTCCACCACCTCGCCGGACACGTCGCCGCCGCCGCCCTGGACGGCGAACCCCTGCCGAACCCGTGCGTCGTACTGATCGTCTCCGGCGGGCACACCTCCCTGCTCCTGGTGCGCGACCTCGCCCGCGACCCGATCGTCCACCTCGGCGACACCCTCGACGACGCCGCCGGCGAATGCTTCGACAAGGTCGCCCGGATCCTCGGCCTGCCCTACCCCGGCGGGCCCGCCATCGACCGCGCCGCCCGCGAGGGCGACCCGAACGCGGTACGCCTCCCCCGCCCGCTCAGCGGGCCCAACGACCCCCCGTACGCGTTCTCCTTCTCCGGCCTCAAGACCGCCGCCGCCCGCTGGGTCGAGGCCCGACGGGCGGCCGGCGCCGAGCCGCACGTCCCGGACGCGGCCGCGGCGCTCCAGGAGGCCATCGCGGACACCCTCACCCGCAAGGCCGTCCGGGCCTGCACCGACCACGGGATCGACACCCTCGTCGTGGTCGGCGGGGTCGCCGCCAACTCCCGCATCCGCGCCCTGACCGAACAACGGTGCGCCGCGGCCGGGATCACCCTGCGGGTGCCGCCGCTGCGCCTGTGCACCGACAACGGCGCGATGATCGCGGCCATCGGCGACCTCCTGGTCCGCTCGGGCGCGGCCCCCTCCCCGATGAACCTCTCGATCGACCCGTCCGCCCCCTTGGAGTACGCGGCACTCTCCCCGCTCGCCCCGCTCCGGGCCGCGTGACGGCCGTCCCGGCGCGGCGGCCGCACCGCGCCGGAGCGCCGGCCCTGCCCGACGTGGTGAGCCGGGAAGGCAGCGCGGCCGGCACCACGACCAGGCTCATCGCAGCCTGCTGGAGCGTTCGACGTTCTTGAGCATGCACGGGCGGGCGTTCAACGGCCATGACCGGTGCCGGCGGTCTCGCCTTAGGATGCGGGACATGGACAGGACCACGCTGCCACACGGAGAGCTCATACCGATGACGACGAGGCGAACCCGCTGGCAGGAGGCGGGGCAGAGCGGGAACTTCGGCAAGCGGTTCGCCGAACTCATCTCCGCGGGCGAGGACGTCGACGGTGAGGCCCGGCTCGCCGACACGCTCCTGCCGCGCGGTGCCCGAGTGCTCGACGCCGGCGCCGGTATGGGGAGGGTGGCCGCCGCGCTCCTGCAGCGGGGGCACGACGTGGTCGCGATCGAGCCCGACGAGGCCCTGGTCCGGCAGGCTCGGGAGACCTACCCCGGGCTGCCGATCGAGGAACGCGACATCCTCGACCTCGGCCCCGACGACGGCCCGTTCGACCTGGTCGTCTGCGTGGGCAACGTCATCGTGTACCTGGCCGAGGGCACGGAACGCAAGGCACTGGGCGCGATGCGCGACGTGCTCGGCGAGAACGGCCGGATCCTGGTCGGCTTCCACCTGCAGGACCCGCCGCCGCACGCCCGGACCTGCACGGCGTCGGAGTTCGAGGCGGACCTGGCCGCCGCCGGACTGCGCGTCGACCTTCGGGCAGGCACCTATCAGCTGCACCCCGCGAACGACGCCTACGGCGTCTGGATCCTGAGCCGCGCCCAGAGTTGACCCCGTCTCCGGAGCCGGCGCTCCGGAGAAGGCGTACCTGGGTCGATCTTGCTGCAGGTGGGGGCGGAACCGGCGGACTCGGCGGATCCTTTCGCGAGGCCGGACCACCGCGACGCCGGACGGGGTCAGGCGCGGGCGATGGCCTTGCGCAGGCAGTAGGCGGCGGCACCGGCCGCGATCACTGCGGCTCCCCACAGGACCGAGGCGGGTGGCAGGGCGAAGGCCAGGAGCACGCAGCCGGCGGCACCGACGACGGGGACGATCCGGGCGGGGCGGCCCTCGGCGGGGGTGAGGGTCCAGGCGGAGGCGTTGGCGATGGCGTAGTAGGCCAGCACGCCGAAGGAGGAGAAACCGATCGCGCCGCGAACGTCCGTGGTGGCGGCCAGGACCGCGACCACCGCACCGACCGCGAGCTCGGCGCGGTGCGGCACGTGGAAGCGCGGGTGGACGGAGGCCAGGGCGCGGGGCAGGTGCCGGTCGCGGGCCATCGCCAGGGTGGTGCGCGAGACCCCGAGGATCAGCGCGAGCAGCGAGCCGAGCGCCGCGACGGCCGCCCCGATGCGCACCACCGGGGCGAGTGCGGGAACGCCGGCGACGCGCACGGCCTCGGTGAGCGGTGCGGTGGTGTGGGCGAGCCGGTCGGGCCCGAGCACGGCGAGCACGGCCACGGCAACGGCGGCGTAGACGACGAGCGCGATGGCGAGCGCGATGGGGATCGCGCGGGGGATGGTTCGCTTCGGGTCGCGGACCTCCTCGCCGAGGGTGGCGATGCGCGCATAGCCGGCGAACGCGAAGAACAGCAGCCCGGCGGCCCGGAGCACCCCGCCGAGGGTCGCGTCCGCGCCGATGGCGAGCCGCGCGCCCTCGACGGCGGGGCCGGTCATGCAGGCGGTGACCACGGAGGCGAGCACCGCCAGGACGACGGCGACGATCCCCCGGGTCAGCCACGCGGACTTCCGCACGCCGACGTAGTTCACCGCGGTCAGCGCCACCACCGCGGCGACCGCGACCGCGTGCGCCTGACCGGGCCACACGTAGGAGCCCACGGTGAGGGCCATCGCCGCGCAGGAGGCGGTCTTGCCGACCACGAAGCCCCAGCCCGCCAGGTAGCCCCAGAACTCCCCGAGCCGCTCACGGCCGTAGACGTAGGTGCCGCCGGACTGCGGGTAGCGGGCGGCCAGCCGGGCGGAGGAGGTGGCGTTGCAGTACGCCACCACCGCGGCCAGGGTGAGGCCCAGCAGAAGACCGGAACCGGCCGCGCCGGCGGCCGGGGCGAGCGCGGCGAAGATCCCCGCGCCGATCATCGACCCGAGCCCGATCACCACGGCGTCGAACACGCCCAGATGGCGCCTCAGCTCCCCGGCCCGGGCGGATGCCGGTGTCCCCATCGCTGGCTCCTCGACCACGGCCTACGGCCATTACGGACTTCGGTACCGGCGCACGCTACAGGAGCAAGGTGTCGAGCGGACTTCCCGGATCGGACCGAAGCGACGGCCTGGCCGCCGCCCGCCCACGGCGAGGTCGGCGGCCGCCCCACCGCGGTCACGATGAGTTCGCGGATGAACTCCGCCAGGGCGGCGAAGACAGGAAGGACGCGCCGGCCGCGGGCGTGGCGGCCCGCGGGGATCGGAACGGCCAGTAGCGGCGGGCGTCCCGCGCGTCCCAACAGATCAGCGGATCGCCGTCGACGACCTCGGCTACGCCGACGACGGGATCATCCACGTCACCGCCCGCCGGCCTCCTGCGTCGAACCGGCCGGGGCCTTCGAGCCCGCTGATAGATTCCTGCGGTGAGCGAGCAACTGCCCGGTGGCGGCATCGAGCTGTCGCCCGACGAGATCGAAGCCCTCGACGCCAGATGGTCGTCCTGCTGGACCCCGAGTGAGGTCGCGCAGCGGTTGGCCGGGATCGGCACACCCTGGTACGTGGCCGCGGGCTGGGCGCTGGACCTGTTCCGCGGCAGGCGGACGCGCGCTCATGGAGACATCGAGATCGCGATTCCGGCCGCGAGCTTCCCCGAGGTCCGCTCCCGCTTCCCCGGGTACGTCTTCGACGCGGCGGGCAGCGGCCGGATCTGGGAGGACGCCGCACCGGAGGTGCTGGCCGCCGTGCACCAGACCTGGCTCCGCGATCCGGTCACCGGAAACTACCTGCTCGACGTGTTCCGCGAACCGCACGACGGCGCCACCTGGATCTGCCGACGCGATGAGAGAATCCGGCTTCCCTACCGCGACATCATCCTCCACACCCGGGACGGCATCCCGTATCTGGCCCCCGAGCTGGTCCTGCTGTTCAAGGCCAAGCATGTCCGCCGAAAGGATCAATCGGACTTCGACGCGACCGTCCCGCACCTGACCCCGGCTCAACGCGGGACCCTGACCGAGCTGCTCGCCCGCGTCCACCCCGGGCATCCCTGGATCGCGGCCCTGTAGCCGACCCTCCACCGTTGGGCTCGCACATCGACTGTCGTCGGCCGCTCATCGGCTCCGCGGCGTCCCGGCTCCCCCGGCCCCGGATGCACCGACCCGATGGTGCGTATCCGGAGCAGGGTTCCGTCGTTGCCCAGACCACGCCGGGCGGTGTCGGCCACGCCGACATCCTCGGTGCGGGCAACGCCGTGTTCGGCAACTCCTGTGTCAACCAGGGCGGCACACAGGCCACCGGCGGCACCGTCGCCAACAGCGGCGTGGAGGACGCGGCGGTGCGGGAGTTGGCGGCTCTGAGCGGGCGCGCGGTGCCGCTGCTGCGGGAGTGGGTGAACGAGTGTCCGCGGCTGGGCGTGGCGCGGCCTGGCAAGGGTGTTGGCACCCGTGAGCGTCCTCGCAGCGGCCGGGCTCGCCGACCGTGCGTCGGCCGCCTGCGCGGGACGCTTCGCTTCGACATGCTGGATGACGTTAGAGCGCGCCGCTGTGAGCAGCCTGAGGACGGCATGAAGGTCTTGCGTCCGAAGGCGGCGATCGGAACGGACAGCAGCCCGGGCGAGGACCCGCGTCATCCACCAGTGGTGGCGCCGGAGTCGGCGTCGTAACGCACCGGCCGGTCGGACAGCTCCGGCCACAGGTCGAGAAAGGCGCGCAACGGCGCGCTCGGCCGGGTGCCCGCTCGCCACACGAACACTTTCCGCAACCTGATGGCGGGCTCCAGCGGCACGACGGCGAAACGCCGGTCGGCGGTGAGGACCGGACTCGCGTGGGAGGTGAGGGCGATACCGATCCGCTCCGCGACCAGCGCGAGTTGGAGGGCGACGTCGTTCGTCGCATAGGCGATGTCCAGCCGCAGGTCCGCTGCGGCGAAGGCCGCACGGATGAACGCGTGCACCCCGCTGTCGGGACCGTAGCTGATGACCGGGCTCCGGGCCGCCTCGTCGAGGGTCATCGGACGGTTCGCGGGCCGGCTTCCGACGGGGAGGACCGCGACGATCCGGTCCTCCAGGAGCACTCGCGAGGCCACGGCGGCGGGTTCGCCGTCCAGCGGTCCCGCGACCACGGCCGCGTCGATCTCCCCGTCGCGGACCTTCGCCAGCAGCGACGGACTCGACGCCCCGATGAGGCTCACCGCGACCCGGGGGTACCGGCGGTGGTACTCCCCCAGCAGCCGGG
>NZ_JBIVVI010000453.1:0-6522 GCF_044757675.1 Kitasatospora sp. NPDC091257 | reverse complement strand
GGTGGCAGGCCGTGGGGTCCTGCCTGTGATGGGGGCTCAGGTGGCGCGGCACGCGCAGGTGGTGGTGGGCGGTGCCGGACGACCGTCGGCGTTCGGCGAGGTGGGGCCGATGCCCGGGAGGCCGCCGGTGTGCTCGCCTGGGTGGGTGCGGGGAGTGTCCGCCTGGAGCAGCACGCGGGCGACCGTACGGCGCTGGGCGGGAGGCAGGCAGTGGGGCAGGACGACCTGCTCCAGGGCGCCGCCCGCAGTCCACGGATCGGCGGTAGGCGCCCTGTGGGTCCGGGCCAGGGCACGGCGCAGTCGGGGGTCGAGGGCGGCGAGGGCGGCGACGACGGCGAGGGCGTCCCTGAGGTCGGCATGGGCGTCACGGCGGCCGGCGGCGGAGAGTTCGAGTGGCCCGGTCAGTACGAGCAGGTCGCTCCCCGGGCGGGCGAGGCCTCGCTCGAGCGCGGCGAGTACCGTCCACGGCATCCGGCCGGGTGCCAGCAGCATCACCGCGTCCACCGCTGTCGGCAGGGGCGCGCAGGTCACGACGATGGCACGGCTGTCGCGGGCCAGGCGCGCGAGGATCCGCGCACGCTCGTACGGGGACTGGCCGGCGCTCAGCTGCACGAGCGGCCGGGGCCCGCCTCGGCGCAGCGGATCGTGCAGGGTGTGGGTGCGGGCGGCGAACCTGCCGGCGGTGTCCTCGTCCGGGCAGTACACCGCGACGCGGCCGATCCCGGGCCGGGCTGTGACATCGAGGGCCAGGCGGGCGGCGGCGTCCAGGCGCGCGATTCCGTCGGTGGGCCGTGCCGGGGCGTCGAGCGGCAGCTCCAGGCGCCAGCCGCGGGCGGTGGCCGGGCCGAGCTCGCGCAGCCGGCCGTACCGGGGGCCGGGGCGGGCGGCCCAGAGCTGGCCGGCCGGGTCGACCATCGAGACGACGGTGCTCTGCAGCAGACGCCGTGCCGCCGGGACGGCGGCGTCCGACAGCAGGTCACCGGCCGCTGTGCCGGTGGCCTGGAGCGCCAGCACGTCCTCGACCAGGAGCAGCTGCCAGGGGTCGAGCCGACGGGCGCGGTGCGCGTCGGCGACGACCTCGGCGCCCGCGAGCGTGGCCACGGCCAGCGCCGGGCCCGGCGCGTGCAGTGCGCGTGCCGCGGTGACGGGGTCCACGTGCACTGTGCTGCCGGCCGGGGCACGACCGGCAACAACCCGTTCGCCGAGTCCGTGGACCCCGACGAGCCGGGCGCCGGGCGCCGCCAACGGCTGCCAGCGGGCGAGGGCGCGGGCGATGTCGCCGCCCTGCAGGACCACCAGGGCGCGTGCGACGGTGCCGACGGCGTGCCGGGCCCGGGGGGTGAGCGCGGTGCGCGGCCCGGTCATCAGCAGCCGCGCCCCCGCACCGGACGGGGCGGTGCTCTGCGAAGCCCCGGCCCGGCGGCGGGCCGGGCCGTCGGGTGCGATCCGGGCGGCGGCGGTCATCGGTGTCCTCCCGGGCGGTGGGCCCGCACCCGGCGGGGGGCGGTGCGCACGTGCATCCAGGTGGCTGCGGTGCCCAGCTGGCTGAGCGTCGCCTGGGCGCAGGAGGCGCGGTAGGCGAGGGTGTCCAGGGCGAGCACGTGGGTTGCCGCCGCGTCACCGGTGCGGTAGCGGGCCCCGTCGGCGGTGACGTCGACCACCAGCAGCCCTCCGGCCGTCGTGGTGATCTCGATGAGAGGGGTGCCCGTCGCGGGGCCCTCGACGAGGCGCAGGTCCACCTCCTTGGAGTGGACGAGGGCGACGAGGTGGGCGAGCTGGGCGGCGGCCGTTGCGGGGCCACCGGTGGGCCGGTGGAGGATCGCCAGGTCCAGGTACGCCCTGTGGCGTCCGGCCGACGTCGCCACCGTGGTCGCGAGGGCGTCCAGGGCCGGGCGTTCGGCATCGGGCACGGCGGGCAGCACCGTGCTGATCCAGTGGGCGTGGTGGTCGGTGGTGCGCAGCCCCAGCGGGATCACGCTGCCGCCGCCGGCCCGCCAGCCCGTGGCGCTGTTCAGCGCCCCGGCCAGCCGGACGGCCCAGCCGGGCATCCGATCGGTGACGGTGCCGGCGTCCATCCGGGCCAGGCTCTGCAGCGCCTCGAGCTCCGCCCCGGCCCCCACCGCGGTCAGCAGTGCGGCGAGCTGTGTGTGGGACGGGACGCATTGGCCGTCCCGCAAGGGGGCCAGCTGGTCCAGGGTCAGGCCGCTGCGCACGGCCAGTTCGGGCCAGGTGAGGTCGCAGGCGCTCAGCAGGTGGGCCAGACGGCCGAGGACGACGGCCGGTCCGGGCAGGCAGGGGTGCATGGTGCCCTGGTGGGAGGCGGGGGTGGTCGGCACGGTCCTCATGCCTCCGTGCTTCGCCGGGCAGGGTCGACCAGGAAGGGGAAGTCGGGGTTGATGGTGTGGTTCATGCGGTGTCCCGGTGAGGTGGGTGGCAGGGGTGTGAACGGGCCGGGTCAGGTGGCGCCGTCGTGGCGCGGGCGGCCCGGACCCGGTTTCCGGTCGGCGCCCACCAGCCGTATTCGGGTGCCGTCGTGCGTGGCACCGCGCGCGCTGACGTACCACCCGCCGACCTCGGCGACCCAGGTGGTCGCCCCGCCGCGCACCGGCCGGTGCACGGTGGCCGGCACCTGGGAACCGTCCACGATGAGCAGGCCGTCCGTGAACAGCTGGCAGGACTCCACCAGCTGGCGGGTCTCCTCCATCGCCGGGGGGTTGTCCCACGGGTCGGGCCAGCGCACCGCCACGTCCCGGCCGTCCCGGTAGCGGGTCTCGACGCCGGTGTAGCGCACGAGGCCGCCGACCACGCCTGTGAGGGCTCGGATGCGGTCCGGCGCCGCCGCGGTGTCCAGCAGAGCCACCGGCAGGCCGGTCGCCGCGGCCAGCGCCTCGATGCGCGCCGCGAGGGGGACTGTGGGGGCCGTGCGGCCGAATCCGGGGTCGAGGACGCGCCCGACGGGGTCGAGCCAGTCCTGCACGTCCTGGCGGAGGATCTCGCCACGGGCGATACGCACCTCGGTGTCGTAGGCGGACGGCTCGTCCGTGACGATGCGGGAGGAGGAGAGCATGGCGACTCGTTTCATGCGAGGTGGGTTCGGGGGACGGCGTTGGACGGCGTCCAGGAGGTGAGCGGGCGGCCGGAGGGCGAGACGACGCCGCGCCGGGGCCGACCGCCTGCGACCGCCCGGGCGGTGGCGGTCATCTCCTCCTCCCAGGTGGTGTCCGCCCACGCACACACCCGCCGCGCCCGCTGCTCGTCGGCGCCGGCGGGCAGCGGCAGGGGGAACTCCAGACCGTCGTGGCCGTCCGGCCCGGTGCGGGCCCGGGCCAGGTCCTGGCACAGGTGCGGGTCGAGAGCGGACAGCGCCGCGGTGAGGGCGGCCAGGACGGGCCAGCCCGTGTGATCGGACCGGTCGACGGAGACCGTCAGCAGTGGGCCCTCGCCGGGGCCGGCGGGGGTGAGCGCTGCTTCGACGGCGGCGGCGGTGTGCGCGGTCGACGCTGCGGCATGGGTGTGGACCAGGGCGTCGGCGCCCAGCCCGGGCGGCAGCGGCCCGTCGACGACCAGCACTCGTGTGTCCGGTTCGGGGCCGGTGAACCAGGCCAGGACCCTGGCACGGCCGCGGGCGGGCAGGGCCTCGGCGGCCAGGCCCGCCGCCCCGAGAAGCTCCGCGAGTCTCACGGAGTCGGTCGGACCGGCCGTGCGCACGACGACGCGCCGCAGCCCGTGGCCGCGGGCGAGGTCCGCGATGGCCCGGGCCGGACCCACGTGCCGGAACGAGCGGGCGGTGGCGACCGCTGCGAGCCGGTGGCCGCGCATCAGCCCGGCCTCCACGGCCTGCCGCTGGGTCAGCACCGCCGTCAGGTCGCCGGTGGCACCCGGCTGGCAGCCGTCACGGTCGATCCGGCCGACGGCGACGAATCGGGGAACGGATGTCAGGTGCAGCACGGCGGCGGGCGGGCAGCCGCCGATCCGTCGGCCGGTGGCCGGCAGGTGGGCGTCCAGGGCGATCGTCAGATCGGGAGACAACAACCCGTCGTGGTGGAGCCGCTCCAGGGCGGGCAGGCCGGCCGGGGTGGCGACGAGGACCGCGGGCAGTGTCGTGCCGGCGAGGGCACGCACCGCGCGCGGCCCGGTGGCCACCACCACGCCGGGGGGCAGCGGCAGCCGGGCGGCCTCCGCCTTGTCCAGTACCGCCAGGACCTGCCCCGCCTCCCGGTGGGCGTCGGCGAGGACGGCGAGGTCGTGCTCCCAGCGCTCACCCGGCACCGTGAGGACGAGGACCCGGCGGCGACCACCGGCGAGAGCGGCGCAAGCGGCGGCCAGGCGCGCCTGCTCACAGCGCGGCAGGACCACCAGCGCCCGACCCTCGGCGGCCAGTTCCCGCCGCGCAAGCACCGCCAGCGGCCGCAGGTGCTCCGCCACCGGCACGACCGCACGCACGAACCGGCGCTCGGGCATGTCCGAGCGGCGCACGACGCCGGCCAGGCAGCCGAGTCCCACCGCCTGGTGGTCGCTGGCCACCCCCAGGACACAGCGCAGCCCCTCTCGGCGCCGGCGCACCGTGATCGTGGTAGCGCCGGTCTCGTGACCGACCGCCCGGTCGGACAGGCCGGCGGCGGTCAGCCGCAGCAGCAGCCGCATCCCGCCGGAAAGGCCGTGCACCGTCGCGAGGTCGCGGACACCGAGGTCCCGCGGCGACAGGTGACCGGCCCAGGCGTAGTCGGCAACCAGCTCGACACGGCTGCGCGCACCCGTGGCCTGACACAGGACCGCCATGGATTCCTTCACCCCGGCGACGGGACGTGCCAGAGCCTCGGCAACCCCCTCCACGGACAGCGGGCCGGCCAGATACCGGACCAGCTCCAGCGACGACGCGCCGGACGGCGGCCCGCTGCGCACCGTCGTGCCCACGGCCGCCGTCACCGCGCGTCCACAAGACCGAGCGGGGCGCGGTTGTCGGCGATGCGGGCGGCGGGGGACGTACGGCTCCCGGGGCCGGGCGGCATCCCGGCGCGCACGAGCCGCACGGCCTTCATGGCGGGCACGGCGCCGCGCACGGTCACCAGCCACCCGTCCACGTACACGGTCCAGCTCCGCATCGGCCCGCCGCGCCGGGTGCGGCAGCCCGTCGCGGGAAGTGCCACCCCGTCGACAACCACCGTGAGAACGGAGAACAGACCGCTGGCCACGGTCGCCCGTTGGGTCTCGGCCGGATCCCCGGCCGGAACCGCGTGCGGCCGGTAGGCGCTGACGCAGACGCTCACGCCAGCGGGATAGAGGGTGGTGGTGCCGGTGTACCGGATTCGGCCGTCCGCCGGCTCGACGGAGGCGTCGATCTCCAACGGCGCCGCTGCGCCGTCGAGGAGGGCGACCGGCAGCCCGGTCGTCTCGGCCACGATCCGGGCCCGCGCGGCGCCCGGGACCTCGGCGCCGGGGCCGGGCGGCAGCGCCGCCGGGTCGAGGGACGGCCGTGTGCCGGCCGGGATGCCGGGCACCGGCACGAGGGCGGCCGGGGCCGCGGTCGGCGGCCGCTGGGGTGAGCGGGGGCGGGACACGAGCTGCTCCAGAATCACGACGAGGACAGGGGGTACGGGGGACGGTCAGCGGGACGGTGGGCCGGTCCGGGCGGCGAGGCGGTCCAGATGCCGGGTCAGCCGCCGGACGTCGGAGCCGGATGCGGCCGCGGTGTAGGCGGCGTGCGAGGCCCGAAGCAGCCGCCGCGCGGCGGCCTTCCGGCCCGCGGCCTCGGCCGCGAGAGCGCGCCACTCCTGCAGCCGGGCACTCCACAGGGCGTGCCGCAGCTCCTCGGCCCGGGCCTGGGCATGGGCCAGGACCCGGCCGGCGAGCAGGGGATGCCCTGCGCGGGTCAGGACGTGGCCGGTCCAGGCGAGTGCGCGCATCGCCTCCAGCGGCTCGCCGGCCAGCGCGGTGCGGGCCCGGCGCAGCAGCGCCAGCGCGGGCCGGACCTCGCCGAGGTCGGCGTGGACGCCCGCCAGCACGATCCGGGTGAGCGCCACGCCCCGCTCGTAGCCGAGCTCGTGGCGCAGCCTCAGGGACTCCTCCAGCGGGGGGAGTGCCGCCGCGGGGCGCCCGGCTTCGACGTGGGTGGCGCCGATGTCGTGCAGGTGCTGGGCGAGCGAGAAGGTCGCGCCGGGGTGCGGGTCGCCGGCCGCGTTGGCGAGGGCCTCGTGCAGCAGGTCGAGGGCCTCGTCGTACCGTCCGACGCCGCGCAGGCCGATCGCCAGGTTGTTGAGGACCTCGCGCAGGGCGGCGGGCGGGGCACCGGCGTCCTGGCGTACCGCGGCGAGGGCGAGGCGGTAGAGCCACAGCCACAGCGGGTAGTCGCGGCGGCGCAGGACGAGCGGCCACAGGGCCAGGGCGCCGCGCCACACCAGCGTCCGGTGCCCGGCGCGGGATGCCGCGTCCAGAAGGGGGCGCACCAGCGGGTCCTGGGCGTCCAGCCACGTCCAGGCGTGCTGCGGGTCGGTGAAGGCTGGGTGTCCGGGGGCGGGTTCGGGG
>NZ_JBIVVI010000452.1:0-6523 GCF_044757675.1 Kitasatospora sp. NPDC091257 | reverse complement strand
GGGTGTTCCTCAGGGACCGGTCCGGGTCGCCGCCCTCCAGGATCTCCCGCAGGTCGGCGACCGCCGCCGGGACGCCGTAGGACTCCGCGACAGCGACCGGGTTGATCACCACTTCGTCGATACCGGCCTCGAAATGGCGCTCGATGCCCGCCCGGATCTCTCGGAGGCCGCCGAACAGGAAGACGCCCTCCTCGACCAACTCCCGGGCGGACGACACCGGGTCGGACACATCGAGGTCCAGACCCGCCCGGCGCAGCATGTCCACGTAGTGGGGCGCACACAGATGAACTCTGGTCCCGCGCTGGGCGAGCACCATCGCACTGCGCCCCGGCCGGTCCAGCACGGCATGGACGACGGTGACGATCCGCGGCCGCTCCCGCCCGGCGTCGCGGGCGCCCTTCTCCAGTGCCGGAGCCAGGACGTCCCGCACATAGTCGGGCGGCGTCAGCCAGGTGATCGCCGTGTCGGCCACCGAACCCGCCGCCCGGGCCATGCCGGGGCGCAGCACACCCGCGCCGACCTCCGGCGGCGTGGTTCCGGCCGGCGCCGACATCCTGGGCAGCACCACCCCGCGCATCGGGAACAGCGGCCCCGAGTGGTGGTCCAACCGGCCCTCGTGCAGCAGCCGGCGCAGGACGTCCAGGTACTCCGCCACCGCCGCCGCCGGACGGGCGTAGGGCGCGCCGTGCAGCGCGGCCACGAAGCCGGGCTCGCCCGCCCCGTAACCCACCACCGGCGGATGGCCCGTCAGCGCGCCGAGCGTGCGGGCCTGCACGGCCGCATCGTACGGATGCCGGAGCGCCGTCAGCGCCACGGACAGGCCGACCGGGATCCGGTAGCCCGCACCCGCCAGATACGCCAGCACATGATGCGACTCCAACGCCACCGACTGGCCCAGCCAGAGCCGCGCGGCGACCCCCTCCCGGACCAGCTCGGCCAGCGGCAGGACATCCCGTGGGTCCTGGACCTGGACGGGATACAGCACCGAGACCTTGCGCGAACTCGTCATCCCCGCCACCTCAGACCAGCACTTCCGCATCCGGCACTTCCGCATCCGGCACTTCCGCATCCGGCACATCCGCAAGCGGCAGGGCCGGCGAACCGAGGTTGCGGGCCGGCTCGGCGGGGGACGTCGACGCCTCGCGCAGGGCCTGGGCGACCTGCTCCTCCAGCGGCGGGCCCGCCGGATCGGTCGCACGGCGCACGACACCGTCGGCGACCGCCGCCGCCCGGTGCTGGCCGAAGCTGCGCCCGCCCCAGCCGTCCCGCTCGTCGCGGGGCTCCCAGGCGAGCGCGACACCGGGGCGCAGCGGGGTGGCGAAGACCGACGTGTCCCCGGCGACTCCCGGAAGGCTCGCCACGGCGTCCGCGAGCACCGGCGCGACGGCCGCGTCCGCGGCGTCGAGGTACACCACCGCGGCGTCCCGTCGCGGATACGTCCACGGACGGGACAGCACCTTCGCCCGGTACCGCACACCCAGGCCCGCCAGCCGCTCCAGCAGCGCCCGCCACACCGGCGGGGCGGCACCGGGTTCCGCCAGGTGCACGTACAGCCGCAGCAACTCGCCGGCCCGGACCGGCGAACCGTCGGGCCCGTCGACCAGCAGGAAGCCGGGCGACAGCGCCGGACGCACCGCCGGAAGCTCGACCACGCAGGGCCTGCCGACGGCCGGCGGCCCGTCCGAGCGCACCGCGCCGGGCCGCACGCCGACCAGCACCCGGCCCAACTCGACCCGCACCGGACCGTCCGCCCCGCCGTCGGCTGCCTCGACCGGCGAGCGGAGCACACCCGCCGCGACGGTCCGGGTGTGGCCGGTGGCCGCGATCAGCTCGCGCTCGAAGGTCTCGCTGCGCCGCGGCATCCGGGCCGGGCCCTCCTGGCGCACGATGCCGGCGTGCCAGCGCTCGTACAGCAGGCCGGCCAGCGCCGAGCGCAGTTCGCCCCAGGTGTCCGCGGCGACCACCAGGTCGTCGTCGACCTCGACCCGCGGCGTGCCGTCGGTGATCCGCAGGCCGCCGAGCGCCGCGCGCAGGGCCGGGGAGAGCGGGGCCGGGGAATGCTGATGGGACACGATCGTCTCCTGATCCCGTTGTCGATCCGTACGAATGGGCGTGGGCCCGCGGTCAGTCCTGGACGAGGCCGAGCACCTCGGCGGACCGGAGCGGGTCGAGCAGCGCGTTGCGGCCCACCCCGGCGGCCCCGCGGAGGACGGCGGTGAGGCGGTGGGCGAGGGTCGCCGTGGCGATCGTGCGCTCGAACAGGTGCCAGCCCGCGTACCGGGTCACCCGAGCGGTGAACTGCCTTTCGTCGGCGTCGGGTTCGGAGCGAACCCGGCGGTAGCCGGACCAGAACGCGGCGATCTGCGGACGCACCGCGTCGAGCTGTTCGGTGCCGCTGCGCATCAGCGCCTCGTGGACCTCGGCGGGCGGGACCGGGGTGTCCGGCCCGAGGCCCGCGAACATTCCGACGGCCGCCCGATGGAGCCATTGCCCGACGTACGCGCCGACGTCCCGGGCCGGGTCGGCGATCCGGAACTCCTCCCAGTCCGTCAGGTACAGGTCGTCGCCGGACAGCAGGAACTGGTCGAGCCGCAGGTCGCCGTGGATCGGCACCGCGGGCGCGGCCGCGCTCGACCCGGCGAGTTCCCGCAGGGCGGCCCGGACCCGCTTGTCGTGCTGCAGCATCGACCACACCTCCAACTCGCCCCCGCTGGCGGCGGCGTAGTCCTCGGCGGTCAGCTCGACCAGCCGGGCGGTGGACCCTTCCCGCCCTCCGGTGGCGGGTTCGGGCAGGTCGGCGGGGTGGACCGGCATGCGGTGCAGTTCCGCGAGCGCCAGGCCGGCCCGGTGCGACAGCGCGGCGTCGAAGCGGCCCTGATCGGCGAGCAGGTTGCCCGGCACCGCGTCGACCAGGCGCTCGTGCACCAGCAGCAGGGCCCCGGGGTCGGCGCCGAGGAAGGCCGGCGAGTGCCAGTGCTCCGGAGGGCGACCGGCGGCCAGCACCTGTTCGAACGCACGGGCCCGGTCGAAGCGTTCGGCGGCGAGCGGCTGCGCGAGCCGCTTCACGAACACCTCCCGGCCGTCGGTGGTCGGGCCCGCCCAGTTGTCGTTCCGTCCGGGCCGGCTGATGGGCGTCCGGTCCGCGAAGGGTGCCACGCCCAGGCGTTCGAGAGCCTGGACGACATCGGGGACGTGGTCGAGTGGAACCGGTGCGAAGACGCCGGCGGGGTCCATGTCGGGGACCGGCCCCGTCGGCGTTCCGGCCGTGTCCCGGATCGCGGTGATCGTCGCTGCCATGGGAGCCACGGTAGGCGGCGGCGTCCCCTGACGGGCAGCCGCACGGTCCTGCCAGGCACGGCCCGCGGCGGGGGTGGCAGAGCCCTGCCGGACGGGGTCGTGCGCCGCACGTCCCTGCCGGACGGCGGGCGGAACGGTGAGGTTCCGACCGGACGTCGGACGTGTCGGCAGGGAACTGGCGGGAGATCCGGATTCGCCTCCCCGGGGGCGCAGTTGTCTGCCTCTGGGCGGGTGGGGGCGGCGGCTGGTGTGCTGATGGTGCTGCAACCGGCAGCGGATGTGTGAACGAATGGAGTCAGCATGGACAGCAGCGACCTGATGGGTGGTTACTCCGCCTACACCACGCCGGGTGCGGCCCGGAACGACCTGGTGTCGATCCCCGACGGCACGGAAGGGTTCACGCCCACGATCACGATCTCGATCTCGGTGTTGGTCACCGTCATCGTGAGGGGCTGCAACTGAGCGTTCGGCTAAGTGTCGTGGCGCCGGCACGGTCCTCGGGCCGTGCCGGCGGCGGCGTTCGGCACTCAGCGTTCCCGGGGGGTCGACGCGGTGCGGTGGACCCAGCCGGCGATCGCCACGCGGGAGGAGCAGCCGAGCTTGCGCATGGTCTCGCGGATGTGGTTCACCACGGTCCATTCGGAGATGGTCAGTTGCCGGGCGATCTGCTTGTTGCTCAGGCCCTCGGCGATCAGCCGGGCGACCTCGTTCTGACGAGGTGTCAGCACAGTGTCGGCGGACGGCTCGGCCGCCGTGGCCCGGGAGGACACGGCGGGCCGGTCCGGAACGGGTTCCGACGGGTCGCCGGGCGTCCGCGCGGCGACGCATCCGAGCGCGAAGTCACGGATCAGGTCGGGGAGTTCGACCACCGCACCGGCCGCCATGGCGGCGAGCGACTCGCGGTCGCCGAGCAGTAGCCGCCGCTCGACCCGGCCGACGGTGAAGTCGGGTTCCGTCGGGTCGTCGAGCAGGTGGCGCCGGACGGTGTGGAAGCAGCCCAGCGCCCGGGCGACCGCGGCGGCGCGCGCGGCGGGGCCCGGCAGCAGCGGGCTGCCCATCAGGGCGAGGAGCGCGCCGAGCGCGGCCGGGGCTCCGAGGGGGCGCAGCGTGGCCAGTGCGCGGTCGAGGTAGTTGGTCGAGTCGGCCGCTCGTCCCGCCGCCGCCGCGAACGCGCTCAGGTGCAGCAGCGCGAGGCCGGCGACCAGGTTGTCCCGGGCCTGGATGGCCTCGGCGAGCGCGCGGGTGGCGAGCGCGGCCGCGGTGCCCGCGGAGCGGTGGAGGAACTCGGCCAGCGCGGTGTCGAGCAGCCGGCGACGGGCCAGGTGGCCGCCGTCGGCGCCCGGTTCGATGGCCTGGTGGAGCAGTGCGAGCCCCTCGTCCGGGCGGCTCGGGGTGATGGCGATCCCGCGCAGGTGCGTGATCCTGACGGTGAACCCGCCGTCCGCCGGGTCCTCGTGTCCCGCGTCGCCGGGCCGAACCCCGTCGAGGATGGCCAGCGCCGCTTCCGGCTCGTCGTTGCGGACGGCGGCCTCGGCCAGCAGCAGGGCCGTCCGTCGCCGGCTGTCCCGGTCGGCGTCGGGGCCGCCCAGCGAGGCCAGTCCGGCGGGCCAGTCGAACGGGGTGCCGATCGCGTAGTGGTACACCCGGGACAGCTCGGCGAGGTCGAGCGCCTCTTCCGCGAGCCCGGCGGCCACCAGTGTGTCGAGCGCCCGGCGGATGTTCCCCTCCTCGCTGCGGAACGCGATGATCCCTCCCGCCTGCGGGCCGCCCGTCATGAGGCGGACGGTGGATCCGGCCAGCCGGGCGTGGTGCCGGGCGTGGGCGAGCCGGACGTCCTCCAGTCCGTTCGCCGGCTCACCCGTCTGTTTGTCCGGTCGGTACGACCAGCGGCCGAAGGAGAGGTGCAGCCGGGTTCGGGTGTAGCCGTCGAGACGGCCCGAGGGAAGCGCGGAGAGGCTGAGCAGGTGCCGGCCGAGCAGTGACTCCAGGGCGGCCGGGTACTCGTCGAGGCCGACCCCGGAGATCTGCCGGAGCGACTCGGGTCCTGCGCCGCCGCTGAACACGCGGGCGCAGGCGAGCAGTCGGCGTCCGGCGTGGCTCAGGCCGCGCAGCGCCTCGGGTTCGGTGTCGTCCGGGCCGTACGCGTCCAGTAACCGGGCGAGGCCGTCGATGGCGGGCCGGGGCCGGTCCGGAAGCGCTCCGGCCCGGGACTGGCCGTCGAGGGCGGCCCAGAGGACCTCCGGCCCCTCCAGGGCCGCGATCCGTGCGGCCAGGCCGATCGCCCCGGGGTTGCCGTGGAGTTCCACGCAGGCGCGGGCGACGGCCAGTTGGTTGTGGCGCTCGACCTGGAAAGCGGGGTTGAAGGCGCGCAGGCAGGCCACGAAGAGCTCGACGGAGGGCACCGAGGCCAACGCCTCGACGTCGATGGCGCAGCAGTCCAGCGGCACCGGGAGTGGGGGAACGCTCCGGTGTGCGAAGCCGTCCTGCGCCACCGGCCGGCGCGCGGTGACCAGGGCCTTGACGCCCGTCCCGGCCAGCGCCCGGGCCAGCCGGGCCAGGACCTGCCGGTCGGGGTCGCGTCGCGCGCCGTCCAACAGCAGTACGGACGGGGCGTCGTCGGATTCGCGGGTTCGGGTGATCCAGCGGCGCAGGCCGTCCGCCCAGCCGTCCCCGGGTGCCGGCGCGATCCGGCCGATCGTTCCGCCGGTGCGGGTCCGGTGGGCGAGCGCGACCTCCTCGGCGAGCCGGCTCTTGCCGATCCCCGGCGCCCCGGACAGCAGCACGCCGTCGATGTCCGGCCGTTCGAGCACGGCCAGTACCTCGGCGAGCTCGCCGGCCCGCCCGACCGTCTCCATCGGGAACGGGCCGGTGGCGGCGGGCGGTCGGGCGACGGTCGGCGGTCCGGTCCCGGACAGCCGGTCGGCGGCCGTCGCTGCCGCGTCGGCGAAATCAGCGGACGTCATACGCGTCTCCAGAACGTGCCGGCGCGGTGGGTGACCCGGCCGTGTGGGTTCATTGTGACGGGCCGGTCGGCTCGGGCGTCGCGCCGGTGGCGCGCATCGGCCCGGCCGGCCAGGGCTGATCCTCGATCAGAGCGCTTGCTGGGCAAGGGAGTTGGTACATCGCGTGGATTCGGCGGCGGATCGGCTCCAGTGGGTACTGGTCGGCGTAGATGACGAGTTTGACCGTCACCCCTTCCAGCAGGCTGCGGAGCATGATCCCCTCC